>CAZFIA010000003.1:69007-83930 GCA_964519335.1 uncultured Pseudomonadales bacterium | reverse complement strand
AAACAGAGCTAAATACCACGCCTGGCAACGCAACCCTTCCGCTTCTTTTTGTATCTGGGAGCCAGGAAATATTGGCCGGCAGGTCACCCTGCGAGGCACAGTTAGCATCACTCAAGACGCGTCTTTGCTGCGAAAATTCACCCAAGCGTTTTTGACTATGCGAAATGGCGGCGAACCACCAGCAGAAGAGCGTCTTGCTGAAGAGATCGAGAAATTCGATGCGCCTGATCGGCACATGATGCAATTACAGGTCGAGAAAACTCTAACTCACGACCTAAACAAACTTTTCGAGACCGAAGTATCGGGGGCAGACGTTTGGAGTTGATCGCCTCTTTAGCCTCGCTGCCGCAATACCTCATACAAAAGTACCCCGGCAGCTACCGACACATTAAGGCTGCTAACTGTGCCCTGCATGGGTAAAGAGACGGTGCCGTCGCATCGCTCAGCAACCAACCGTCGTACGCCTTTCTCTTCACCGCCAAGCACGAGGGCACAGGGGCCATTGAAATCAGCCTTTAAGTAGCTCAGGGGTGCTGCGTCACTAGTGGCAAAAACCCAGACACCCAGCTTTTGCAAGTCTTCTATGGTGCGCACCATGTTTGTGACACCGGCAATAAACAAGGTTTCGGCAGCACCCGCCGCAGTCTTGCGGGCAAGCGAGTTAATTGGCGCCGAGCGCCGCTTTGGCACAATCACCGCAGTCGCACCGGCAGCCTCAGCGGATCGCAGGCAAGCACCCAGATTGCGCGCATCCTGTAACTCGTCAAGCAATAGCAGAAGCACCGAATTTGGTGTCGACGCAAGCTGTGCCTCAACATGCTCAAGCAGGGCCTTGGCATCTGCCAGCTCACGGGCTTGTTGCATCGCCAGTACACCCTGATGTCGGCGGTCAGGGCCAAGCTTTTGATCAAGCCAGCGGCGCTCTACGGATTCGACACGCACATTCGCCGCCCGAGCCTTACCGAATAACTCAGCCAATCGATCCGAACGCGGTGCGCTCTGCACCCATAAACGAGAGATGAGCTCTGGAGAATTGTCGAGCAGCGCGGCCACCGCATGCAAGCCAAAGACATAGTCATCGTCGACGGTCATTAGCGTCCTTTGCGCTTCTTCTTAGTTTTCGAACGCTTAGAAGAGTCTTTCCGATCACGCTTTTTTTTCGCTCTACTATTTTCGGCCAGCACCAGATCGAGTTTGCCTTGCGGCGCCTGCACATCCAGAAGCACAACTTCAAACTGATCACCCAATTGAAAAGTTTTACCCGACCGATCGCCGACCAGACTCTGGCTCGACGCTTGATAGTTGAAGTAGTCTTCGCCCAGATTTGAAATGTGCACCAACCCCTGCACATAGTAACCATCAAGTTCGACAAACAATCCAAAATCTTGGACGCCAACTACGGTCCCTGCGAAGTTTTCACCCACCTTGCCGGATACAAAGTCGCATTTAAGCCAATTGCTGACGCCACGTTCGACATCTTCCGCGCGCCGCTCCGTGGTGCTTAGATGCTCGCCCGTCTGAATCAATTTATCCATCGCCTGCAAAGGCGCTCGCTTTCCGTGCACTAGTGCCTTAATCACGCGATGTACAATGAGATCGGGATAGCGTCGAATGGGTGAAGTGAAGTGCATATAGTCTGTGAGCGCGAGCCCAAAGTGACCTTTATTTTCAGGCTGATAACAAGCCTGGCTCATCGCGCGCAGTATCAACGAATACAGAAGCCACGCATCATCGCGGCCCGCTAGCGGTTCGAGTAGAGTGGCCAGTGCTTTAGGATCAGACGGCACATCGCGCACCCGAATCCCCGCATAAGCCAAAGCATCCCGCAGTACATCTGCCTTATCGGCTTGCGGGGGTTCGTGCACTCGATACAAGGCACGCGCATCTTTGCTACCAATAAATTTTGCGGCACACACATTCGCAGAGATCATGGCCTCTTCAATCAAACGATGCGCATCGTTGCGCGTTACTTCAATGATCTCGGCAACCCGGCCTTCCTCAATACGTAGAACACCAGAGCGTGTTTCAAACTCCAATGCCCCGCGCTCTGAGCGCGCTTTCTGTAATGCTACAAAAACACGCCGCAACTCATCAACATTAGCTCGAACCCCTTCACTGGTTTCTTGTGAACCACGATCACCGTAGCCATCGGCGGCAACCGGCAGTTCGTCGCCATTCTGATAGTAGCTGTTGACCTGAGAATACGTTAGCCGAGCCCATGAGCAGATAACGGCGTCGTAGAATTCAAACCCGGTAATGCGACCGCTCTTCGCGATTTTCATGTCACACACAAGCGAAAGTCGCGGCTCATCGGGTCTCAGTGAGCACAAGCCATTGGATAACGACTCGGGCAACATCGGAATCACCCGATCTGGTAGATAGACGCTGTTGCCTCGCTCGAGCGCTGCGTTATCCAGCGGCGAGCCGGACTTCACGTAATGGGCTACATCCGCGATAGCCACAACAAGGCGCCAACCACCTCCACGCCTGGACTCGGCATACACAGCGTCGTCAAAATCACGTGCATCAGCGCCGTCAATGGTAACCAAAGGTAGAGCTTGAAGGTCGGTTCGACTGTTAAAGCGCCCGGGCTGCACAGCGGAGGGCAAGCCGCTAGCTTGAGTAAGGGCATCGTCCGGCCATTCTTCAGGTACACCGTGACTTGCTATCAAACTAACGGCGGCTGCGTCAGCAACGTCACCACGACTAACTACACCCGTTACATCACCTCGCAAACTATGGCGATCGCTGCCAGATACTCGCACCTCAACAGTGTCACCATCAGCAATGCCCGAAGGCACTGTGTCTAAAGCCACTCGGCCACGAAAGTTGGGGCTAAGGCTATCTATGTAGGCGCCAAATTTGCCCCGCTCCAATACGCCAACAATCGGAACCGGAGAATGCTCCGACACTTCGATAATCTGAGCCGCAAGTAGCTCCGGCGATCCATCGCTTGAACTTGGTTGCCCCGCACGCAGCGGAAGAAAGTGCACTTGATCGCCTTCGCGTAACCACAGCGTCGCGCGTTTGTCGCGATCAGGTTCAGGTAACGCCAGGAGATCATCCTTTTTTACTGCAGAGTCGTCGGCTTCTATAACTCGAACCGCCAACCGACCCGCCATCTCCCGGCCTGCTGCAACTACTAGTCCAACACAAAACTCGCCAGATCCAGCCGCGCCAGGCAGGTAGTAATTGCCTGCGCGGTCCTGCTCGAGTTCACCGTTTCTAACTAACCCGCGAACCAGATTGCGCAGCCGTTTTAAGTCCTGAAACTCGGCGCGAAGCTCGGCCCAGGTTACAACCCCACCCTGAGATGTTGCATCACGAATTAGAGAAATCAGAGTGCCTGCGTCAAGGTCGCGCGACTTGCGTGATGGCTTGGATGAGTTGTTTTGCCGGCTAGAACCGGTAGAAACACGTCGCTTGGAC
The DNA here is from genome assembly GCA_964519335.1 of uncultured Pseudomonadales bacterium. GTDB lineage: Bacteria > Pseudomonadota > Gammaproteobacteria > Pseudomonadales > Azotimanducaceae > JALZVT01. The sequence continues at coordinate 80,501 of CAZFIA010000003.1, read as the reverse complement.
AAAAGATGCGTACCTGCAAAATAATGTGTGCCCACCAAATTGACACAAAAGATGGGCTTGAGTAATGTGCGTTCCCCGCTTCATGCCGAGGTGGTGAAATTGGTAGACACGCTAGCTTCAGGTGCTAGTGCTCGCAAGGGCGTGGAGGTTCAAGTCCTCTCCTCGGCACCACTTTACCGCAGCGGCACTTTACCTCAGCGGTACTTCACCTCAGCCCCAACATCACAAAAGCTCCGCACCTTACAGCAATCAGCAGTGCGAACGGGCACTTCAAACCGCATTTTCACCAAAGTCCAACAAGTTAGTTACCTAATTGCCACCCTTTCTCAACCTCTGGCGGATGGTTTTTGGCATCCTCCCCTGATGCGAGCAGATCCAGAATTACTAAGCCAGGCCATGCCTCAGGACTACCACCTGCACTACGGGCTTGCGCATGCGCCGTTTAGCATCGAATCTGACACCTCTCTCTTTGTGTTGTCGTCAGGCCACGAGCAGGCACTCGATAAGCTTTACCGCGCACTACTCGGCCGCAAGAGCTTCCTGTTAATAACCGGCGCACCGGGCACCGGCAAAACACTGATGTTGCAAACGCTGATGGATCTAACCGCAGAACACTGCGACTTTCTGGTAATACATCCTGAGGATCTGAACCCCAATGATCCAAACTCAGAACAGCTAAGTGCCCTGGCGTTGGCTGCAGCGCAGAAAAATCAGCTAAACCAGCAAAAAACAACAAAAAATCTGACTCAACAGGATCTTAGCGTAGAGGCTACAACTTCAAACTCTGAGAAGAACGCGAAATTTCGCGACTACGTTCGCAAGGCCCGATCTGATCGCCGCCACCCAACCATCGTTGTCGACGAAGCGCAAAGGCTAAGCGACTCTGCACTAGAAACACTTCGATGCTGGTCAAATATGGATAGCCACGAAGGACGTGCAGTGCAATTTATCTTAGTCGGACAGCGAAGCTTAAGCACCCGACTTAATGCCCCTTCACTTGCTAACCTGAAGCAACGAATCGGCATGCGCTGCGAACTACCTGCGTTAAGTCTCGCGGCCACCCAGCGCTACATTACCCATCGGTGTTTGCTTGCAGGCTCCGATCAGCCATTATTTGGGCGGGCAGTTATGATTCGAATCTTTTCTCTGTCCAGCGGCTACCCCCGATTGATCAACAGCATCGCGGATGCGTTGCTGTTGCAAGCCTATTTACGCGGCGGCCAAGATATAACAATGGCAGACGTAGTTAGAGTCAGCCAAGACCTGGATCTTAGTTATTCACCCATTGTGCCCAGGCCCAAAGACGGTGTGAAACGGCGAAGCGCCCTCTAGTGCCCCCAACTTTATCCCCCAACTTTATCCCCCAACAAGAGCCGGTAAACTAAACACTCAGACGCGGGCTTAACAACTGTACTAGCCGCCGCCCATAAGCTAACAAGAGGCGAACATTGTTTACCAAAACCCAGAACCAATGATCTAGGCAATTTTGTTACCATCGTCTCGAATTTCGTCTAGATCGACACTTCTGAAAAGTAGCGGACCCTCACTGAATGAACCTGGAAACCTTCAAAGCTCGCGCCCGCCGTAAACTGGAATTGCCTAACCGCAACAGCCAGTCGGAATCTGCGCGCCCAGCGACGGAACCAGCCACAGACAATGTCACCTCTGAACCTGCTACCACCTCTGCACCTGCTACCACCTCTGCACCTGCTACAGCAGGTACATCTAATCCAGGCACGACTAAACCAGGCAACGCGGGGAAGCAGCCGTCGGCATCTTATGCCGAAAATACGGACTCCAATCCCGAAAAGTTCGCTGCCGCCATGTCTCAAGCTCACAACGAGGAGCTAAAGCGTAGCACTGCGCTCGAATCAAAAGCACCCGCTCCCAAGAGCGACACTATGGCGGGGAATCTAGTGACTCGCAGTATGCCGCCGCTTACACCGACTCCACCGACTCCACCGACTCCATCTGCTGTACCGGCTCCATCACCAACCGCTGCAGATCCACAACCAGCGTACGCACAGATGTCTACCCAACAACCTGAAAGTACATCAGAGGCAAGCGAACTAAGTAAACTGCGTTCGCTGCTCCTTGGCGACAGTTACAAAAATCAACGAGACCAGGTAGATGCGGTTGACCAGCGCACCCAAGCGGGCATCAACAGCTTGCGCCAGGACATGGACGCTCGCCTCGACAATCTCACCAAATACGTTAGCCAGCTGGAACAGTCGATTCTAAACAGCGTCGAAGTACGCACAGAAGGATCAGACCAACAGCAATGGGCCGTTGTTGCGGAAACTACCGAAGCTCGCGTGCAAGAACATAACGAGCGAATAAACGTATTTGAAGAAAGGCTAACCAATACGCTTAGCAACTTGAGCAACTTGCAAGCCAAATTCGAAGCAGATCGCGAGTCCGATCGTGCCTATCTCAAGAAAGAGCTGGCAGAGGCAAACGCTCGCACCGATAAGGTACTAGATGATCTAAGCGGCCGACTGGAGACCTCTATTGCGTCAATAGAAGCTCGGCTTAGCAAACAGCTCACCAACCAGTCTGCGGGACTGGTGGCTGAATCAGAAAGCACTGTCAGCAACCTGCGTGCCCAGCTAGGTAACTTGATCGATGAACGGGTCCGTAGCTTCAACGAAAAACAGAACAGTGGACTCGGTGAGCTGCGCGACATCTTGCTCGCAAACACCAAAGAGCTAAACGGCGAATTGAAGTCGCAAACTGAGCAGCAGCGCAACACGCTAAACGCGCACCGTTCAGAAATGGAAAAACAGCTCAACTCGGCCATCCACGAGCTCAACCAGTCAAAAGTGAGCCACAAAGACCTTGCTCAGTTGCTGGGCAGACTTGCCGATCGGCTCAAGCACCTCTAGATTAGGAGAAAGCCCAAATCTAGAACCAGACCGACAAGCAATGACTTCATGGACAAGACTGCTAGCTCTACTTTCGCTCATCGGCTTGTCAATGTGGCTGGGGTTTTTACTCGGCAACAGCGTTGATACTAATCGCTATCAGCTACCTCCAGTTACTCTATCGAATACTGATTCGAATCCTGCAACCAATACAGATTCCGAGCCAACATCAACCCAAGCTCTCAACGTACCAGAAGGTCTGCCGCAGGATCGATACAACCTAACAGCCGAAGAACGCGCAACTATTCTAATTGGTAGAATCGATTTGTTGGCTGCGCAAACCGACGATCGAATAATATCGAACCAACGCATACACCTGCTCAGAGATCTGCAGCTCGAACTCAATTCTTCGGAAGCCGCCAGGTTCGAAGACACCATCAACTACTATAATCTGGCGATACCGCGAGACGGCACCGGCCTGCTCATAGAATCTACCTACTATCAGCGGGCAGGATTGCTTCGAGAAGCGATAGAACCGTTGCTAGCAGCAGCCGAATTCCCGGAGTCCAACGAACAGCTCCTAGATATCCAACGTCTGCAAGCAGACATCTTCGGTAAGCTGTTTGAAGAACACGCGGCAATCGAAGACTGGTTGGGACTAACCGATTATTACGAATCCCTATTGCTCCGTGCACCCAACAACGACCGTGCCCGGCTATTCCTGGCTATGGCGCAAGCTCGCAGCGGAGACTCAGACAGGGCGCTCAATACGCTTGCAGTTACTGGGACCGAAGCGGGCGTGTCGCAGCAAGAGATAAATGACCTTCGAGCGAGCCTGCTGCTGGCAAGTGCAGAGCCAATACGTTTTCGTACCGAAGGTAGCGCACTAGTCGCAAACGCAACGCTCAACTCCTCTCCCATCGAGCTATTGGTGGATACAGGAGCCACCAAGACTGCATTGGCGACAAACGTCTTGCAGCGTCTAGGCGGAAGGCCCCTCAACAGAACCGCACAGGTACTAACCGCCGCTGGACAAATAACCGCACAGCTATACGAGGTTCCGGAGCTGATTGTTGAGCAGACGTTGTTTCTCGATTCGGTAGTACTCGGTCTGGACAACCCACCAGCCAATTGGGACGGGTTACTAGGAATGGATCTGTTACGCGAAATGAACGTCGACCTATCTGACCAGCTCGATACGTCTCCATAACTGATACGTAGCCCATATAAATGACCGTACAGCAATTAGGGCTGGTCTATACTCTCCGAATATTCGGCGGAAAATCGGAGTCAACGCTATGAGTCGGAGTACAACAACTGAAAAGCTCGAGACCGACGGCAACAGCAAGAATAGCCGAGGCGGAGAATGGCACCAGTCTGCGTGCATTCTGTGCGCGTCCAACTGCGGCATCGAAGTGCAGCTTGGCGGCGAGAACAATGAACAGATTGTACGTACTCGTGGCGACAAGGCACACCCGAGCAGCAAAGGCTATCTCTGCAACAAGGCATCGCGACTGAATCATTATCAAAACCGCGCAGATCGACTGCTCTCGCCGATGCGAAGAAATGCAAGCGGCGGATACGACCCAATAGACTGGGATACCGCGCTCACCGAAATAGCCGACAAGCTAGGCGCCGTACGAGACAGTCACGGCGGCGAGAAAATCTTCTACTACGGCGGTGGCGGCCAGGGTAATCACATGCCTGGTGTACATGCGCAAAGTACGTTGGGCGCCCTGGGCGCAAAATACCGCTCGAACGCGCTGGCACAAGAAAAGACCGGTGAGTTTTGGGTAAGCGATCACATGCTTGGAAACTGGGCACACGGCGATTTCGAAAATGCTCAAGTAGCGATCTTCATCGGCAAGAATCCGTGGCAATCCCACGGTATAGCGCAAGCCCGCGCAACACTGCGCGACATATCCAAGGATCCCAACCGAACGCTTATCATCATCGACCCTGCTCGGACCGAAAGCGCTGATCTGGCTGACATTCATCTGGCGGTAAAACCCGCAAGCGATGCCTGGTTGCTCGCCGCTTTAGTGGCCGTCATGGTTGAAGAGCAACTTTTTGACGAGGCGTTTATCGAGGCCCACATCGACGGCATAGATGACGTGCGCACGGCACTCAAAAAAGTTGATGTAAAGCGCCACGCAGAACTTTGTGGTATCCCCGAAGAAACGATTCGCGCCACAGCTCGCACAATTGCAGAGGCAAAGAGCGTCGCGGTGTTTGAGGATCTGGGCGTACAAATGAATCGCCATTCCACGCTCATTAGCTATTTGCAGCGCCTGCTCTGGCTACCAACCGGAAACTTCGGACGCAGCGGAACGCACTACATACCCAATACACTAGGAAATTTTGGGAACGGCCGTTTGCATGGCAAGACGCCCGTTACCAACTCCCCGATAATCGGCGGCTTAATGCCGTGCAACCTTATTACCGACGAAATACTCACCGACCACCCAGATCGGTTCAGGGCAATGATCGTAGAGGCAAACAATCCCGTACATTCGCTGGCAGAAAGCTCGCGATTCAGAGAGGCCATGCGCGCTCTCGATTGCACGGTTGTAATAGATGTCGCGATGACCGAGACAGCCCGGGAGGCCGACTACGTACTACCGACGTCCACCCAATACGAAAAGGCCGAGGCTACGTTCTTTAACTTCGAATTCCCCAACAACTTCTACCAGCTTCGCCAGCCCCTGTTTGATGCCCCTGAGGGGGTACTTACCGAAGCCGAGATACACGCCCGACTTGCAGAAAAACTCGGCGCCTTACCTCAAGAACGTATCGATGAGCTGAACGCCGCACTTAAACTAGGTAGGACCGAGTTTCGCGTGGCTGTAATGGCGGGTCTTGCTGCCCAGCCGCAACTCATGGCTGTCGCTCCTGCGCTATTGTATCGAACGCTGGGGGCTCACATCGGCGACAACCTCGCCCCCGCCGCCCCCCTCTGGGCGGTTATGCAGAAATTTGCAATGACCTCACCCGACGCGGTGCGTGCAAGCTCTGAGAAGTTGGCTGCAAGTACCAACGAAGACCTGGGAGATGCTCTGTTTGAACATATTCTAGAAAGTAAATCCGGTGCAGTATTTTCAACCGAAGGCTGGGATGACGTTTGGGGGCGGATCAACACAGCAGACGGAAAAATCAAACTTAACCAACCAGAGATGCTCGAGGAGTTGGAAGTACTTTCAGCAGAAGAACCTTTTTGCGCACCAAAGGATTTTCCATTTCTGCTTTCTGCGGGCGAGCGCCGTGCGTTTACAGCCAACACCATAATTCGCGATCCAGACTGGAAGCGCAAAGACCGAGAGGGCGCGCTGCGCATTAGCCCTAAAGACGCTCGGCGACTGAACCTCGGCGACGGCGCTACGGCCCGGGTCACTACTGCTACCGGCGTTGCAGAAGCAGTTGTAGAAATAAACGAGCGCATGCAAGAAGGCCACGTCGCACTACCAAACGGAACAGGTCTGATCTATCCCCTCAACTCAGAAGAAGAAAACGGCGAGCAGGTTTTCGGCCTTGCCCCGAATGAACTCACCTCACGCCTGGATCGCGACAAGTTCGCAGGTACGCCCTGGCACAAATCAGTGCCCGCTCGTCTGGAAGCCATTTAATGTCACAACTGATCACGTATTTTGCCGCTGCTCTCCCTGGCATGCCCGCTCCGTCTGGTGGTTCAGACGCTGGCGCTGCGACGGAGCCTGAAATACCTATCGAGGTAGATCCTCTGGGCGACAAGCTACCAGAGTTTGTTGACTACCTGCCTGAACAGATCCGCCCAGCCTGGGACACTATTTCCCAGTACCCGGCACTACAGGGCCTGATCATCGCGGTGCTGTTTTTTGTGCTCGCGCATGTGGTACGAGGCCTGATTATTCGGAGTTTTTCGGGGCTGGCCAGTCGGTCTGCGACCACACTTGATGACGACATCATCAAGTACCTGCGCAAGCCCATATTCACCTCGATCTTTTTCTTCGGATTGGTACTCGCCGTAAAAGCATGCAGCCTGCCGATGGGCACAGACGTTGTTGTAAACACGCTGATGTCGCTAATCATCATTAACTGGATCAGCGCGTTAATGAACATTAGCAGCACGGTGCTGCACGCCGTCGGTGGTGAGCGGTCGCGCTTTCAAATTGTTGAAGAGCGCACTATCCCGATCCTCGATTTGATCCTCAAACTGCTGATCCTTCTTATAGGTAGTTATGTCCTGCTGTTGGTATGGGGCATCAACCCAGTAGGGTGGCTAGCCAGCGCAGGTATTGTAGGTATCGCGCTGGGTTTCGCCGCAAAAGACACCCTGGCAAATCTTTTCTCCGGGTTTTTCATTCTGGCAGACGCGCCATATAAAACGGGCGACTACGTCAATCTCGATAGCGGTGAGCGAGGCAAGGTAAGCAACATCGGCATGCGCAGCACGCGTTTGCTCACTCGCGACGATGTCGAGATTACGCTGCCTAACGCAGTGATCGCCAATTCCAAAATCGTCAACGAGTCTGGCGGCCGAAGTACCCAGATGCGCGTGCGCCTCGACGTTGGCGTGGCTTATGGGTCAGATGTTGATCAGGTGTGCGAGGTACTGCAGGCCGTTGGTGAACAACACAAAGATATACTTTCACACCCGGCACCCCGGGTTCGTATGCGCGCTCTGGGTGCGTCAAGTCTCGACTTTCAGCTCATGGGCTGGATCCGCAAACCAGAAGATCGCGGACGGGTGCTGCACGAGTTGTTGATGGATACCTACAAAGCGCTAGCTGCGGCCGACATCGAAATTCCTTACAACAAGACCGACGTTTACATCAAGGAAATGCCTGGATCTTCTGGGAACTAGGCGCAATCTCAAGCAGCAACTGGCGCAGCCACAAGCAACGCGGCGTAACGTTCGGGCGGGTTGATATTGAGCCGTGCTCGCACGGCATCCAGTGGCTGTGCCAACAGCGTTCGCCAATCTTGCCCGGGTAACCATGCGGCGCGTTTGCCGTCACGATAAGCGCGCCAAACTGCGCCATAGACTTCGCGCCCATAATCTTCAGCCAATTTCACCATACCTACCAAAGCCATTACCCCTATACCGCGATTGCGGGTTTGTGCGTAGGTAAAAGCGAGCAAGCACACCTCGCCGAGTTCATCACGACCGTAACCCATTAACGTATGCCACAGGTCATGCTGATCACGCAGACGGTCGCTAAAGAGTCTGTGATCAGCACTCGCAAAGATCTCTTTGCCCGCCGCGTTGTCCTGCTCGCTGGCGTCAACCAGTCCATCTGCTGTGAGGTTGCCATCAGTAATGAACCGCAGGTATGCCCCGGCCAGGCTGGCATCCGAACATGCCGCCAAAGCCGATTTATCCTGAAGCGTAGTGAGCAACACTTCGCGCTCCTTAAGGACGCGACGCCCCAAAGGCAGGCGTGCGAAGCGAGCCAAACTCCGGTTTATCGAATTGCCTGATAGTGCTCGAATAATCACAAACACTTCTTCAGTGCGTTGCGGATCAGCAACCAATAGTCTCAACGCGCGCAGCGCTACCAGGGGCTGCATAGGTGCTGGCGGACCATAGGTTTCAGCCTGTTCTGCGCTCACAATCGGTGTACTCCTGCGGTGGCTATGAAGGCCTGGTCGGACCGGGCATCTAAACTAACATTAATGTTAATAGTAGAGTCTACCCCTATTTACATTGGTGTCAATAGGGGATTAATGGGATAGTTATCCTTTTGTGATACCAAGCCCTGTGACACCGCCTGCCCGCCCTGATGGCCCCTCAGGACCTCAATCCAAGCCCGCTACCCGTATTCGCCGGACCCCAGAAGAGGCACGCGCTGTCATTCTGGATGCCGCCGAAAAACGTCTTGCGCGATTAGGCTTGGATGGACTCAACGTTGTTGGAGTGGCGACAGATGCCGGTCTGTCGCACGCGAGCGTCATTCATCACTTCGGAAATACGGCCGGCATGCGCAAGGCACTGGAAGACCGCATGGCCGCAGCCTTACTTGGCGACCTGGTAAAAGCACTGGAATCCAACACCGAACCCAAAGAAATTCTGGCCGCAGTGTTTAATGCAATGGCGGGCGCAGGCCATGCAAAGCTGCTGGCCTGGCGGGCTCTAAACGAAGCAGAGGCCGATCTACCCGATCCAGCCGTCCAGCGCCTGTTTGCCGAACTGATCAGACGCGCCGGAGAGCGCTTCACCGAGATCGATAATGCCGAACTGCGCAATTGTCTGGTGTTGATCACCACATCGGCCATTGGCCTCGGTGTGTCGGGTTCCGCATTGCCCGCACTGCTCGGCGTCGACGAGATCGACAACAGCCAGTTTTCTGATTGGCTGAGCAGTTTGGTGTTACCCGAGTCGAGTTAACTGAAACACCCGCTGGGTTTAGTTGCTGTACTTTTCGTTAAGCGTTTCAAGAAAACCGTCCATGCCTTGCTGTCTATTGTTCAATGCTTCCGCCGCACGCCTGGTTGCACCCATCAATTCCGGCGCGGCTCGATAGGCATCGGTCAGCGTATTGGGCATCTTGAAATTGACCGGATCACTGGCCCTTGTCTGCGATAAAGATTGCGCGACTGTTTCAGTCAGATTCCACTCAGCGCCCATCGCGGTTGTGCGCGAATCATCAACGCTCAGCCTGGCCGCCGAAAATTGTTCAGGTGCTGTTTCTCCAAATTGCCAGAGACCATGCTCGTCTTGCCAGCGGTACAACTCCATAGGTTCACTTGGGGCGAGGCTGCCAACAACACCGCTGAGACCATTGCTAACAGCATCACTGACCCCATCACCTATCATGTCATCGACAGTGACAATCGGCTGGCCGTTAGGCTCTTTCATAAAAAACGGCAGGGCCAGCGCACCGAGCAACATTAACACCATCATGATGTAGAACAATTTCATCGGGTCAGTCTAACCACCACGGAGTTACAATTCCGTCGCAGAAACCCAGTTATTCTGGCCACTAGCGCACACTTTGGCCGCCTGGCAAACGAAAGCCAGCGCGACCAGGTGGCTCAGGTCTTACCCCGCGGCGTTGTATCCGAGAATGGCTTTCACCTCCAGAAACTCCTCAAGCCCAAACTGGCCCCACTCGCGGCCATTGCCAGATTGCTTGTAGCCACCAAACGGCGCTTCATTGTTTACCGGCGCGCCGTTGAGGTGCACGTTGCCCGTACGAATTTGCCTGGCCACTTTTTTAGCCCGCTCTTCAGAACCTGAGATATATCCCGACAAGCCATAAAGAGTTTCGTTAGCAATACGCACGGCATCAGCATCGTCTTCGTAGCCAATCAGGGAAAGCACCGGCCCAAAGATCTCTTCCTGAGCAATAGTCATATCATTAGTGACATGAGAGAACACCGTAGGCTTAACGTAGTAGCCCGCATTAAGGCCATCAGGGCGCCCGGTACCGCCTGTTTGCAAGTTAGCGCCTTCATCGATTCCTTTCTGAATCAAGCCCTGAATCTTTTCGAATTGAGTCGCAGACACTACGGGACCAATAGCTACCCCATCCGCTTTCGGATCGCCGACAGTGACGTTTTGCGCGGCTGCCTTGGCTATGGCCGCAGCCTCATCCATACGTGCATTAGGCACGAGCATTCTGGTGGGCGCATTGCAGCTTTGGCCAGAGTTCATGCACAGTCCAAAAACATCGCGAGAAATAGCTTTGGCCATGTCGGCGTCATCCAAGATGATATTGGCAGACTTGCCACCCAGCTCCTGGGATACACGCTTAACTGTACTAGCAGCTGCCCTCGCAACTTCCACGCCTGCCCGGGTAGAGCCAGTAAAGGACATCATATCGATCTGCGGATGACTCGAAAGCGCAGCACCAACCGTAGGACCATCACCATTTACAAGGTTGAACACGCCAGCGGGTACCCCGGCATCATGCATTACCTCAGCGAACAGCACGGCATTGTTGGGCGCAACTTCGGAAGGTTTGAGCACCATGGTGCAACCGGCCGCAATCGCGGGCGCCACCTTGCAAACGATTTGGTTGAGCGGCCAGTTCCACGGTGTAATAAATCCGCAAACGCCGGCGGGTTCACGGACTACACGAGCACTGCCCAGATCTTCTTCAAACTCAAAGTCCTTCAGAACGGCAAGCGTTGTCATTAGGTGGCCAAGTCCTGATGGCGCTTGAGCCGCATTAGCAAGACCTGTGGGCGCGCCCATTTCATCGGATACCGCTTCAGCGATTGCCGGCATAAATTTCTGGTAGGAAGCGATAATGCGTTCAAGCAGATCGATACGTTCCTGCTTGCTGGTTAACGAAAATGTTTCGAAGGCTTGGGCTGCTGCTTGCACCGCGCGATCGGCATCCTGGGCATTTCCCATGGCTATTTGATTAATCGGCTGTTCAGTTGCCGGGTTGATAACGTCAAGTCGATCTTGACCGAGCGGTTCGACCCATTCGCCATTAATATAGAACTTTGTTGCATTCGCCAGATCAGCCATTATGAAGTCTCTCCTGTAGTACATAAATGTTGGGAGCTAACGGGCTCCGTAAACACAGCCCACCACTGTATTTGGGCCTGACCGTGTAAGCAAACACATAAACGCCTAAGCAAACAAATAAACGCCTAAGCAAACAAATAGACGCCTAAGCAAACAAGAAGAAGGAATAAAC
>CAZFIA010000003.1:32093-68907 GCA_964519335.1 uncultured Pseudomonadales bacterium | reverse complement strand
ATAAACGCCTAAGCAAACAAATAGACGCCTAAGCAAACAAGAAGAAGGAATAAACGATGATATTAGTGCTCGCAAACATCGAGGCAACAACCGCCGGGATCGAGGCAATGAAAGCGGCAATAAAGACGATGGAGGCTGCAAGCCAGGCCGAATCTGGCTGTATAAGTTACCGCTTCACTCAGGAACTATCACATCCGGAAAACATGGTGGTTGTGGAGCAATGGGAGTCGGTAGCGGCCCTGGTAGATCACTTTGGCATGCCTCACATGGCGGCGTTCGGCGAGGCCATGGCAAACAATCCGCCGAAAAACGTTGACGCCAAAATGTACGAACTCGGCCCAGCCCAGGAGCTACCTGGAAGATAGCACCTGCCTAAATGTAACGTGCTGTGCGCTTTATCGCACAGCACGTTAAGAGATTACCTTCTGGCAAAACTGTCAATCACTACTAGTCTTTACGTGGGGCTTGCGTGTAGCCCCTACAAGCTACTGCGATAAGCAGCAGCAAAGAATAAAACTAGTGGGAGATCATCCGAATGCTCGAATTGAGCACGGCGCAGACAGAGGCGGATTTCGAAGACGTCTACCGATTTTGGTATGAAGTTTACGTTACAGAGATGGGCCGGCACCAAAACGACGCCAAAACTTCCCACCAGAATCGAAAGCTCTATGACCCCCTGGCGACCGCGGGTTCGCTATGCATCGCGCGTCAGGATGGCGAAGTCGTCGGTACCATTCTCTCAACGCCCGTTGATCATCCAGCAATAGAAAACTATCGCTCGCTTTACGACTTAGATTCATTAAGTCCAGAAGATCAGTGGGCTAGCGCTATAAATACAAAGCTAATGGTGAAAGCCAATCTGCGACGCACTCGTCTGCCTGTGCGATTAGCTTTTGCCGCCTACACTTGGGGTTTGCACGTAGGAATAAAACACGCCTACATGGACTGCAATGATCATCTGCTCAAGCTGTTTTATCGACTAGGCTATGAGCAACATCTACCGACGCTCTATCACGCAGATTACGGCCAGGTAAACTCCATGCGCCTCGAGCTCACCGACGAAACTCATTTACGCAAGGTTGGCTCTCCGTTTTTATCCGCTTTAAAACGTTACCAACACGAGCAAGAGCTTGCTCCAGATGAGCAGTCGCAGAAGGATCGGCCACAGTACAAACGGCCACAACCTGCACGCAGTCAACGACGGCAGACCACACCCGCTCCGGCGTTCTCTTCCCAACAACAAGCCAACCAGCAAGAGGCAGACCAGCAACAGGCTGCCGCCGCACCAGCGCCCGCGGCCTAACAAACTTATTCAATAAAACTGGAGACCATGAAATGGACGCACTAGCCAACGCAAACCAACAACTTGCGGATGTATTTGATGACGTCATCAACACTTTCAACAATTGCGAAGGTATGCAGCGCCTGAAAAGCCACGATCTCAAAAAAGTGCACTACGCTGCGATTATGCGCGAGACCTATTTCTATACACGCGAAAATCCACAAATTCAGGCGGCTGCCACGGCGTTCTTTCGAGGCGGCCAACGCAACGTCGTCAAAGATTTTCTGCGTCACGCCACCTCTGAAATAGGTCATGATCAGCTAGCGCTGAACGACATGGCCGCCGCGGGATTTGACAGCTCAAAAATTTCAGAAACACGGGCGTTGCCTTCGACTATAGCGCTTACCTCGTTCCCGTACTATCAAATCTACAGCATGAATCCGGTGGGCTATCTAGGCTATCTGTATTTTCTGGAGTTTATGCCCGTCCGCCAAGGAGCTGACTACATAGCGGCGTTCACACAGATGGGGGTGCCCATCGAAGCAACCACATTTCTGCGAGATCACTCGGTCATTGATGTTGGGCACACCCAGGCCATGACCAACTATATCGACAACCTCGTTCTCAATCAGCACGACCTCGATACCGTTATCTACGCTTTGCGAGTAACCGGCGAGCTGTACGCCAACTTTGTAAATGGAGCCATCGCAAGCGTAGAGCGCGGCAGCGATTACGGCGCTGATCTCGCTGAGTGTCGTTCAACCAATCGCGCCGCTGCCTGATGAGCGTCGCACTCCAGACGAAACAAGATACGGCTAGATATTTAGATAAAAACTCCGCGTTGCGTGAGTTTCTACGCACCGATTCCGTGGCGGAACGTCTGCGGGCACTGCGCTCGCCATCTATCCCACGATTTCTGTTGGCAGTACTGTTTAATTACAGCCTGATCGCCCTGGCAATCACTGCAAGCGTAATGAGCAGTTCTTGGGCTTCTTCTGGGGCTTTTACCTGGACAGCGTGGCTGCTAGCCACCGTACTGATCGCCGCGCGTCAGCACGCTTTACTGGTGCTTATGCACGAGGGAGCGCATCGAAGCATTAGTAAAAACAAGAATCTCAACGATCTGCTTAGTGATCTGCTGTGCGGCGCACCGCTTCTAGTGAGTACCCGCAGTTACCGCAAGGCCCATTTAACTCACCACCAGCACCTCAACACCGCGGAGGATCCAGACTGGTGTCGTAAAATTGATAACCAAACGGAACGCGACCAGTGGCTGTTTCCAACCAAGCTGCCTCTCTGGCGGCTACTGACTAAGCTGTACGGTCACAGCGTCCTGTATCTTATTAAATCTCTGTCTGACAACCAGCGCGCCGAACCTTCGACGACCAACCGTCCAGCTCCAGTCAATGTGTTGCCGGACTCTACGCTTACAAACCTAAAGTACCTGCTCTACGCGGCAGTAGGAATTGTGCTAACACTCACCTCATCATGGACCGGCTTACTAATCTACTGGCTCGCACCCATGCTGCTGGTTTTGCCACTCATCATGCGCATCCGCAGCATCGCAGAACACTTTGCCCTGCGGCACGATCATCCACTGCGACAAACTCGCACTGTGCGCGCAGGATGGCTCGAGCGTTTGCTGATTGCACCACACCATATCGGCCTACACATAGACCACCATCTCGCGGCATCGGTGCCTTTCTATCAGCTTCCCCGCCTGCACAGATTATTGCTGGAGTGTCCGGACTACCGCACCAACGCCCACCTCAATGACGGTTATTTTATCCTTCGCGGTAGCGTTAAGAACCTCGCGGCTAACGAGCCGACTCGAGCATTGTTTTCAACAGACCTCTACGGCTCGCCTTCAAGCGTGCTACAACCTGCGGCCGGTACCCTGAGCGCCACAACCAATCCGGTCACCAGTTAGTCTTTATCCAAGACTCTACTTAAGGCAGCAGTTCAGCCTATACTCTGCGGCATCCTGATCGCACTCCTTGCCCGGGGCAAGAATCTGACGTCTCCAAACAACGTACCGCCGGAAAAATCCGCTAACCCATCCGCCGGTTCCGAGCCAGAACCAAGCTCTACGGATAGCCAGCTACTCGCAGATCGCGCGTGGCACAGGCGTATCTGGAAACTGTCGTGGCCAATAATCATGGCCAACCTGACCGTGCCTTTGGTCGGCACGGTAGACACCGCGGTGATGGGGCACGAGCCAGACGCCAGCTACATCGCAGCCGTTGCTCTGGGCGCAATGTTTTACAGCAGCGTCTATTGGCTGTTTGGATTCTTGCGCATGGGCACAACCGCGCTGGTTGCCCAGTCGTATGGCGCAAACGAAAGCGACAACTTGCGCGCCGTACTTTGGCGTGCAGCTACTCTCGCCATGGGTGTTGCTCTCGCACTGCTACTACTTAGTCCGCTGTTGTTAAAGGGCGCCGCTGCGCTAATTTTCGCAGATCCTGAGGTGACTACGCTCACCCTTACGTACCTACAGATTCGGCTGTTCGGTACGCCCGCCTATTTTGTCTATCTGGTTGTGCTCGGTGGTTTGTTCGGCACCCAGCGTATGGGCACCACGCTGTTGCTCACGCTGCTGTTCAATCTTCTGAATGTTGTTCTTGATCTGCTGTTTGTGCTCGCATTCGATTGGGGCGTTTCCGGTGTTGCCTGGGGAACGGTTGTAAGTGAGTGGATTGCAGCTGGGTTTGGACTGCGCCTTATCTGGCAGCCGTTGCAACTACACAAGCGTCCGCCTACTGCACAACTGTTTTCGGGCGGAGACTGGCGAGCACTATTGGGAATGAGTCGTGACTTGCTGATTCGTACCTTCTTCGTGCAACTGCCATTTCTACTGAACACGCTACTGGCCGCGCGCTTTGGCAGCGCGGTTCTCGCGGGCAACGCCATCTTGATGCAGTTCTTCTTTATCGTGACTTATGCACTCGACGGTTTTGCACACACGGTTGAAGCGCTCACAGGCTTTGCCGTGGGCTCAAAGTCACGGGCGGGCATGCACAAAGCAGCCCAATATTGCGGTTTTTGGGCGCTAATCCTGGGCATTGCCGGCGCACTGCTACTGCTGTTGTTTGGAGGCTCGCTGGTGGGCCTGATGACCGACATTACAGACGTTCGAGCCAGCGCCAGAGAATTTATGCCCTGGGTAATTGGCCTGCCGCTAGCTGGCGTGGCCGCGTTTCTGTACGACGGAATCTATATCGGCGCTGGAGCGGCAAAGACATTGCGCAATGCCATGCTACTCTCTGCGGCCGTTTATCTCGCAACGCTGGGTTTGTCTCATCAGCTCGGTATGTTTAATAATCACACCCTTTGGCTAGGAATGATGCTTTTCATGCTCAGCCGCAGCGCGCTCTTGGCCTGGGGCTACCCCAAACTGACCAGAACGCTATTCGGCGCAATACAGTAACTTGAGTAAAGTCGAGCAGACCCCGGTTTGCTCCCATCAATTAACGCAAAAGATCGGGCCTTGCGCCCGGACCAGGATTCGCATGACGCTCTTCGCTTTGAGCCTCCTAACTCCCAGACATTTGCTCAACCGACTGGGCCTGAGTCTCTGCGTTGTGCTGTTTCCGCAGCAGATACTTGCGCAAGACAGCTTTAGCTATCCGATCGAGAATCCTTTTCTAGCCACCATCGCAGGCACGCCCAGCGTTTTGCTTAAACAGCACGCGCGCGAACTGAAACTCAGATCGGCAAAGCTACCCAAAATCGCCGACCGAGAAATACCTAAAGCACTCTGGTACGCAAAAAGGCTTGAATATTCGTGGGCAATGCAAGACTCCAGCGCGCCTTTGATATTCACTATCGCAGGTACCGGGGGCTATCACGACGGCGGCACCAACAAACTGCTCATGGAGGCCTTCTTTAATGCTGGCTACCACGTTGTGGGGATTACATCACCAAGCCATCCAGAATTTATGGTGTCGCAATCAAGCACTGCGGTACCAGGTCATATGCGCAAAGACGCCGCAGACCTCTACCGGGTCATGGGCGAAATTGTAGAAAGGTTGAAGCACAAAGACCGTATCAACGGATACGCATTAGCCGGCTACTCACTGGGAGGTACGCAATCAGCATTTGTTGCACAGCTCGACCAACAACAACAGAAATTTAACTTTTCTAAAGTCTTGTTGTTAAACCCGCCAGTATCGCTCTACAACTCGATCTCCAAACTCGATCGAATGTTGCTCAACATTCCGGGCGGCATAGATAATCTCAACGGTTTCTTCAGCGACGTGGTAAGCCGAATAGGTTCTGTTTATACCCGCTCTACCACTGTGGAATTTAACCCAGACATAGTGCTACAAGCTTTCCAGGCAGCCCCGCCAACCGATGAGGAACTGGCGGCAATTATTGGCGTAGCATTCCGCCTGTCGGCATCCAATCTAATCTTTACGGCCGACGTCATGAACGATTTCGGATTCATTAAGCCGTCTAGACAAAAACTAACGCGCAGAACCGACCGAAGTCACTATCTCGATGTATCGCTGCGCGTTGGATTCACCGACTACTTCCACGATTTCTTTTGGCCTTACCACGAAGACGGCTTTGATGGCGACAGAGAGCGCTTTGCGGCCAGCCAAAGCCTTTTGGAGATCGCAGAATATTTGGAAAACTCTCCGCATATAGCCGTGGTGCATAACGTAGACGATGTGATTCTTGTACCCGGCGAAATAGATTTTCTGAAAACAACCTTTGGCTCACGCGCCTTTATCTACCCGCGTGGCGGCCATCTGGGGAATCTTGGCCTGGCGGAGACACAGGCGGATTATGTCGGCTTCCTACTGGAAGCCAGTAACTAATGAAGCAGTTCCAAAAACAGCCCCAAAAGCATCTAAGCATGCTCTTAACAACCTCAGCAAGAGGAGAGCTGCGCTCACTCAATACTGCCACGTTGATACTACTAAGCGTCTTTCTGCTGGGCGCCTGCGCGGGCAAAGGGCCAACTGACGATACCAGCGGTTTATACGGGGCAATTTACGGTGATGATGGCGAATCAACAGTAGAAGACTTCTCTCCAGAAGTAACCGAGCGAACAGCAGATCCCTTATACAACTCTGAGCGCGTTGTGCTCGATGACGTCGATAATCCGCTCGAGATAAGCGACCCGCTCGAGCCGGTCAATCGCGCCATGTATAGCTTTAACGCTCAGCTCGATCGTTGGCTACTCATGCCCGTAATTGGGGCGTATCAGAAGGTGGTTCCGCGGTTTGCCCGAAAAGGCGTCACCAACTTCTTCGACAACCTGGACGACATTCGAACAGGTATCAATCAGGTGCTGCAACTGCGCCCAAGGCGCGCGCTCGAAACGGGCGGTCGATTTCTAACTAACACTACACTGGGGATCGCAGGCCTGTGGGATCCTGCCAGTCGCTTCAACATTCCCAAACACGATGAAGACTTTGGCCAAACACTTGGCCACTACGGCGTGGGGCCAGGACCCTATCTGGTGCTGCCACTGTTTGGCCCCTCTGGATTGCGCGACGGCGCTGGACGGGTGGTCGATGCTGGCATACTCGCTTGGATCGACCCGCTTGATCTAAATGACCACAGCGGCCGTGGCTATGCCTACTACCCGCTCCTGATCATTGATACCCGAGCAACAACTGCCTTTGAGTACTTTGGCACCGGCTCACCTTTCGAATACGAACTGCTGCGAATGCTCTACGTTAAAAAGCGGGAACTCGATGTTGTTAAGTAGCCCACTAGCGCGTTTGCTGACATGCGCTACAGCACTATTAGTAGCCGCGGTGCCGACACCACCAGCGTTCGCTGCTGAATCGCTGACCGAGACACGTACAGCAACCGCAGAACCCGGCTCTATGGCGTCACCCGCAATAACTCCTGAGGGCACAACCCAGGGTGAGCCTCTACGCATCGGCGCAACCATATCCGAGACGGGAAGCCTTGCTGATCTCGGCATTCAGGTTCGGCGCGGCTTAGTGATGTGGCAAGCCGGCGTTAACGAACGCGGCGGTTTGCTCGGACGCGCCGTGGAGTTAGTGCTGCACGATGACGGCTCCGATGCGGCCAGGGCCGCTCAACACTATAGGCAGATGCGCGACTCCGGTATCAATTTGTTTGTTAGCCCATATTCTTCAGAGATGACTCTGGCGGTTCGTGACGTCGTGGGCCGTGATGATATTGCGATGGTGTCTATCGCGTCGGCACCGCAAATTTGGCAGACCAAAGACTCAAGAATTTTCGGCGCCTACACCCCGGCAAATCAGAACATGGATCCCTTCTTGCACATGGTCGCAAAGCGCGGTCTGTCAAAAGTAGCCCTCGCTTATCAAGACTCCGAATTCCCCACTGCGGTCGCTGAAGGCGTACGCGCCAAGGCAGCCGAGCTAGAGCTGAACATAGTACTGGACCAAAGCTACTCCGAGGACATACAGAACTGGGAGCCTCTCGCCCAGGCAATTCTCGAGTCACAACCCGACGCGATCATTGTCGGTTCGTACCTGCAAGACGCAATCGACTTTACCAAAACGGCAAAGTCGAAGGGCGTAACGGCCAAGCTGATTGCATTTAGCGGCGGCCCAGCCCTGCGACAATACGGCAATGCGGTCGGAGCCGAGATCGCCGAAGGCGTTATCTCTACCGTGCAATGGTTGCGAAGCGTGCGCATGCCCGGCTCTTTCGATTTTGGTTTTCGCTACCGCAGCCAGTTTGGGGTGTATCCAAGCTACGACGCGGCTGGCGGTTACGCAGCCGGACAGATTCTTGAAGCGGCATTGCGATTGGCAAAGTCGCCAGAACCTGTAAACGTTCGTGAGCGTTTATCCAGCATGAAATTTAGATCGATTCTGGGCCATTACCGAGTGGACGAAAACGGTATGCAAAGCGCCAAATCGACCTATCTGGTGCAGTGGCAGGACAATCATATCAGTCTGGTGTATCCACCCCAGCTCGCACGCTGGCAAGTGGTGTACCCCTTACCCTGGTAATTTCAAGCAACTGTGAACTAGTTCCACGCCAGCAGGACGGGGGCGTGAATAATGAATCCATGGATAGGACATCAATTACGAAAGACGACCTTCTGGACACAGATGCGTCGCTCCAGCCGCGGCAGTTTATTCAGGTTTCAAGCGAGCTATTCTGCATGGATGGCGAGTGGTTTTTCCAAACCCCCGACAACAGCTATGGCCCATTCACCAAACGCGAAGCTGCTGAACAAGCGCTTGAACGCTTTGTTGCAGAGCATCAGTAGCTAGAGTAACTCGGCCCATTCCAGGAAGGCTCCATACGCCTTAGGGTTTGGCAACAAGTCGAGCTATCATGACGCCTGAATAACCTACTTCCGGAGTCGCAACGCATGCCTAACGCCACCAAATCACAAGCCACAAAATCAGGTGTCCAGCAGGCCCCTGAAGCTATCGCAATCGTTGCCGCCCGCCGCACGCCCATGGGCTCCTTCCAAGGCGAGCTGAGCCCGCTAACCGCTGCCGACCTCGGAGGCGCGGCTATAAAGGCGTGTATCGAAGACTCCGGCGTAAATCCAAATGACATCGACGATGTCTTTATGGGCTGCGTGTTAACGGCAGGACAAGGCCAGGCTCCAGCCCGCCAGGCTGCGTTCGCCGGCGGTCTACCGGAACAGATTCCCGCCACCACGCTCAACAAAATGTGCGGTTCAGGTATGCGCACCGTCATGACAGCCGTTGATCAGCTGCGGGCGGGTAACGGCACTACTTTAATCGCCGGCGGCATGGAGAGCATGACCAACGCGCCATACCTCATGCCTAAATTGCGCAGCGGTGCTCGCATGGGACACGCCGAAGCCAAAGACCACATGTTTCTCGATGGTCTGGAAGATGCTTACGACAGCGGCAAGCTCATGGGGTCTTTCGCAGAAGACTGCGCCGAAAAGTATCAGTTCTCGCGCGAGTCTCAAGACGAGTACGCGCTCCGCTCACTGGCCCGAGCATCAGAAGCCACAGAAAATGGCAGCTTTAGCGATGAGATAGTACCGCTCACCGTAAAGGCTCGCGGTGGTGACCTGCAAATTACCGTGGATGAACAGCCGGGCAACGCGCGACCCGACAAAATTCCAACGCTGCGACCCGCTTTTCGCGAAAACGGAACAGTTACCGCCGCTAATGCATCTTCTATTTCGGACGGCGCTGCAGCGTTGATCCTGATGCGCGAATCAGACGCCCGGGCCCAGGGCAGAGACATTAAGGCGCTGATTCGTGGACACTCAAGTCACGCACAAGCACCGGGCTGGTTTACCACCGCGCCGGTTGGCGCGATAAACAAACTGCTTGAGTCCATCGACTGGACCGCAGCTGATGTTGACCTGTGGGAAATCAACGAGGCCTTTGCTGTGGTGCCCATGGCTGCCATGCGCGAACTAAATTTGGCGGCCGAAAAAGTGAACGTGAACGGCGGCGCCTGCGCGCTGGGTCACCCAATCGGCGCGTCCGGCGCGCGCATCATTGTGACGCTCATGAATGCACTTGCCCGCAGTGGCGGAAAGCGAGGTATCGCATCCTTGTGCATTGGCGGGGGTGAAGGCACTGCAGTTGCCATAGAGCTTATCTAACAAAGCTCAAGAAATAGGCCTCATCTGCCAACTAGGCATCTGCGTCACCGCCTTGTGACTTGTCTTGGGGTTTGTCATTAGAACCCCGGACAGTTTTGCGCATTAGTCGATCGAAGTCCGCAACATTGGCACCAGAGCGCTTTGGCTGAAGATCTGCTGGCCCGGAACCGCCTGGTTGATCCGAAGGTTCGTTACCACCTTCTTCTACCAGACTTAGCGGCGCCTCGATCTGTGGCAGAGTCACTGTGACAATGGTTTGTCCTTCTTGGGTTTGCGCATCAATCTCACCCCTATGGTGCTCGACAATCTTGAGCGACACATACAGCCCCAATCCCAAACTGGTTTTTGGGCGCGTAGATTCAAAGGCTGCAAAAATATCGCGCCCGGCTGGCAAAGGTTCGCCCCTATTGTGCACCGTGAAACAGACCTCACCGTCTACGGCTTTCACCTCAATTCGAACAAAAACCTCTTCTGACGAATACTCCAGCGCATTGTTAACCAGATGATCAAAAACCTGCCGCAGACGCAGTTCACTGCCATGTATCCAAAGGTCCGGATCAATCTCTACTTCAATTGGATTCGCTTCATCGAAATCGCGCACTCGCGAAAGAATTCGTTCGGCCACCATTCGGCTGAAGTTAAATGACCGCAGTGGATCGAGCTGCAGCGCAGATTCGAGTGTGCTGGCCTCACCTACCGAATCGCAAAGATCCGTGAGAGACCCTGCCGATCGGAGCGCCCGGCGCACAATCGGCTGCTGTTCATCAGACACCTCTTGCTCCAGGAACTCTAAGTTAGATTGAACAATAAAAACGTGGTTGCGTAATTCGTGTTCAAGGTAGCGGGATAGATTGCGTAGCCAGTGGATTTGATTGACTTGCTGCCGCTCGGTCTGATCCCGCAACATCTCAACCTGCACAGTCGTGGCAAAGAGTTGCCGCTGAGACTGTTCCCTGAGGTAGGTAAACAGAAGGGCGATAAACGAAACACTCTGCACGGCAATTTCGTAGTTGCTGGTCTGCAATCCGGGCTCTGCAACCGTTCGCAGAGCATAGGTCATAACCCCCGCGAGCAACACAACCTGAATCAGTACATACCTGAACGGCTGAAACAGAAGAGCGGATACGAAGAGCACATACTGCAGATAGGTCATCGTTGCGGTAGTGGTAATTTCGGGGCCAACAAGCGCCAGCAGAGCAACTTGACTAAGGGTGGCGAACACCGCAAAGAAAAAGAGCACCAGGTCAAAATACGCTCGAAATTTGTAGGCAGCGAAGATGCAAACCAGAATCATCGGCATCACAAACAGAACCCGTACCTGATTGATGATTTCAGGCGAGCCAAGCAGGTACGGATCAACTAGAGCGAAAAAAAGCAAGAGGAAAAGGCCACAGACTAGACCAATCTTGGCTTTATGAATTTCTCTATCGAAGTAACTGCGCTGATACTCGCGTTCGAGGCTGCGGTCGCGAAACTGCAAATCCCAAAAACGCAGCCGTTTATCCAGCGGCGTATCTGTACTCTCAGCCATCGGCAAGGGTTCAGTTTCTGTGGAACGAACGCTCAAGATCCGGTCCCAAGTTCTGCTTTTGCACCAGCAGTGTCTTCGCCAGATTCCTGACGGTCTGGATGCAGAAAGACATAGGCTAAACCACCACATGCGCCAGCGATAGCTTGACCCATAAGGCCGGCGAAATTGCGACTGGCGGCGATCGCATTAATCTCGGCGACGGAGTTCAACACCAGATGCAGCCCCACCATGCCAAGAGCGCCAGCGAGTACAAAGCCAAAAGTGCGCAATCCGCCGATGCGCCGCACTAAGAAGCCGCAGACGGCAAAGGCGATCAGAATCATCACGGCAACGGCAAAAGGATAAATCGGCGGTAACAACATGCCCAGGACGTCAGTCAGGGTCCACTCGATGCGCTTCGAAAAGCCTACTGCCGCCCCAGACATCGATTCGAAATGGCCTATAACATGCTGGCTAGCAGCGACTACGCCCAGCACATAAGTCACAGCTACAGCCCCCAGGTAACCCAACAACGTCCGCAACACGCCTCTCCTTTACGCCGCTTTTAATAGCCACTAGTTATGGCCAGTACTTATAGTCTCCTTTTCTAGCCCGTCAGCTTCCCGCACACTGTCGAGCCAGCACCCTCCGCATTCACGATTGTACACGAGCGCGCCCATGCAGATTTCTAAATCATTGCCTGCCTTAACAGTTGTTGCCCTGTTCTCAACACTCAGCTTCTCATCGTCAGCTCTAGGTGCTGAAGACAGCCCAGACTATCGGGTCGAAACCGTCGCTGAGAACCTCAATTTTCCGTGGTGCATCGCGTTCCTGCCCGACCAAAGAATGCTGGTTACCCAGCGATCTGGCGAGCTGCGCTATGTTGACCCTGAAGGCGGGGTCAGTGAACCCATCACTGGCACGCCAACAGCTTACGTCCGAAGTCAGGGTGGGCTATTTGATGTGCTGCTCGCCCCGGACTTCGAGGTGACTCGCACGCTCTACTTGTCTCTCGCAGCCGGCACACCCGAAAGCAATGCCACTCAAGTCGTGCGCGCGCAGCTCAAAGAAATGGAACTAGCTGATTCAACGGTGATATTTGAAGTGGCGCACAAAAAGGACACGCCTGTGCACTACGGCGGCCGCATGGTTTGGGATGCTACCGGTCATCTGCTACTCACCACGGGGGACGGATTCAATTATCGCGAGGACGCCCAGGATCGAACGAGCCAAATGGGCAAGGTACTGCGCATGACAGCAAACGGCGAAGTTCCTGCAGACGGCTTGCTCGACGGCGTAGCTTCTTTGGCAGGCGCCGACCCCTACGTCTACAGCTACGGCCATCGCAATCCTCAAGGACTGGCGATAGATTCGTCAAACGGTCGGGTTTACGAACAGGAACACGGCCCTCGCGGCGGCGATGAAATTAACGTTCTAGTTCCTGGCAGCAATTACGGCTGGCCGATGGTAAGTCATGGCCTCGACTATTCTGGGGCGCTAATTTCTCCGTATACCGAGTACGAGGGGATCACAGCACCACTATTGCAGTGGACCCCCTCTATCGCTGCCAGCGGCTTAGCAGTATATCGGGGCTCCGCGTTTGCAGAGTGGCAAGGCGACTTGCTGGCGGGCGGACTGGTGGAAAAGAGTCTGCGCCGGGTTGATATAGAGAACGGCGTTGTGGCGGGTCAGGAAATTCTGCTCACGGAGCTCAACGAGCGCATTCGTGACGTACGCATCGGGCCAGACGGACTGATTTATGTACTTACCGACAGCGCAAAAGGAAAGATACTACGCCTGCGACCTGCCGGTTAACGGCTACTCCTATTTGTGTAGTGCACAAACACAAAGATGTGCGTGAGCGCTAGTCAGGCGAAGCTTCAAAGCCGCCTTCAACGCCCTTAATAAACACGCCTACCGCATCATGTGCGTGCAGACTTTCATGATGCTCTACACGCACCCAAAAGTCGGTCAGGCTCTCATTCGTACGCAGTGCTTGCTTTAATCTGCGCCCTGCATCTTCGATGAACATCAGGTTCTGTCCGTTCAGTCTGGCGAACTCCTGTTCGTCTTCTCTTTTTACCGCGGTCTGAACAGGTGTCTGCAAGCAGTCTTCTACTGAGTCAATCAGCGCGGTAATCGGAAACTCGGTGAGGTCATCTTTTAGCTGCACACGTAATTGAGCCACGCTGCGCTGGGAGTGTGGTGTAGCCATTATCCCCTGCTCGGTGCCCAACCAGGCCTTAACTTCGCTGGCCTTAACCGAGCCATTGGATCCGAAGTCAGTATCGAATTGTTCCTGAATAAGCTGCCGTGCGAGCGCCGCTGAGCAGGGGCAGGTCGAGGAGTAATTCACATCCAGGCGTAACTCAATCCGAATTTCGCCATCAATCAATGAACCTCGAAGCGTCACCGGGTAAGCGTTCCACCCCGAGTTGTCGCTAATCAGCGCATCGCGGCGAAGGTAATAATCAAAATCAAAATCTACATAAACGCGATGGCTCAAACCCCGATGCGATTCGAGAAGCGAACCGAGCAGCAGTTTTAATCCGGCAACCGTTAGTGGACGAGTTTCAGCATGCTCATCAAGAATCAGATAAAGGCGCGACATATGGATGCCTTTGGCCTCAGGATCGCCAAGGTCGACATACACTTGAACCTTGCTATGCACCTGATGGGTTTTGCCACCATCACGAACGAGCAGCGGTTGCCGCACGTTAGCCATGCCCACCCAGTCGAGTGTATCTTGCAGATCCTGAACCTTGCCCTGTTGCACGTCAGGCATTTCGCTGAAGGTGGCAAGTTCCGGCCGCTTGGTGTTCGCGGCTGAGCGCGCCTGCGATTTAGGTGCTTTTGAATTGGACATCTGACGTTCTCTTCCTGTCTAGACAATCTAGATATTCTCTAGAGGGTCTCTCGGCCGCCTATTCTAGCAGGTCAGGCTATCAGTCGAGCATAGCCTTTTCTTCTGAGGTCAGAACTCTCGCCTGGTCTTCGAGCATCACCGGCATCTGGTCCCGGATAGGATAGGCAAGCCCAGAACCGCGACACCAGAGCTCTTGCTCGGCTTCGCGGTAAACCAGAGAGGTTTTTGTGACGGGGCAGACCAGTACATCAAGCAGTTTAGTGTCCATATCAGTGTCCGTCTTATTATCCGTCTTACTGTCCAAAGAAGGGGTCACGCAGAACGATTGTTTCGGCTCGATCGGGGCCGGTGGAAATAATGTCTACAGGCGCACCAACGGCCTCCTCAATATGCTCGAGGTAGTTGCGTGCTGCAGTAGGCAAATCTTCAAGACGCTTGGCACCCATGGTATTGCTCTTCCAGCCAGGAAGTTCTTCGTACACAGGTTTCAGGCGCGAGTAATTGTGCGCATCGAATCCGGCGGTAGACAGGCCGCTGCTATCGTCTTCGTAACCGGTGCAAACACGAATAACTTCCAGGGTATCGAGCACATCAAGCTTGGTAAGGCACAAACCAGAAATGCTGTTTATCTCAACTGCTTGTCGCAACGCGACTGCGTCGAACCAGCCGCACCTGCGGGGACGTCCCGTTGTTGCACCAAACTCATTGCCGCGCTTTGCAAGCTCAGCACCGACATCATCGAACAACTCTGTGGGAAACGGACCAGAACCGACTCGCGTTGAGTAAGCTTTGGTGATTCCCAAAATATAATCAAGATAACGGGGCCCAAATCCACTGCCGATTGAAGTGCCGCCTGCGGTGGTGTTAGACGAAGTGACAAAGGGATAGGTTCCCAGGTCAACATCCAGAAGTGCACCCTGCGCTCCTTCGAACAGAATATTCTCATCCGCCTCGCGGAGTCTGTGCAAGATAGGCCCGGTATCGGCAATTAATGGCAGTATCTCTTCACTAGCCGCCATCACCTCATCAAGAGTTTTTGCAAAGTCGACCGTGTCTGTTTTGTAATAGTTGGCCAACATGAAGTTGTGGTACTCCATAACCTCAGCAAGCTGGGCAGCAAAGGCCTGAGGGTGCGCAAGGTCACCCACGCGAACGCCGCGCCGCGCAGTCTTGTCTTCATAAGCCGGTCCGATGCCGCGCCCGGTAGTACCAATCTTATCATTGCCGCGTGCGTCTTCTCGCGCCAGATCAAGGGAAACGTGATACGGCAAAATCAGCGGACAGGCGGGCGAGATTCGCAAACGCTCGCGCACCTTCACACCGCGCTCTTCCAGACCACGTATTTCTTGAAGCAGCGCATCAGGCGCCAAAACCACACCATTGCCAATCAGGCACTGAACATCGGGGCGCAAAATGCCGGAGGGTATTAAATGCAGAACCGTCTTTTCGCCGTCGATTACCAGGGTGTGACCGGCATTATGGCCGCCCTGAAAACGCGCAACGGCCGCCACCTGTTCGGTCAGCAGATCGACAATCTTGCCTTTGCCTTCGTCACCCCACTGGGTGCCAATGACAACTACGTTTCTACCCATTACTGATTCCAAAAAAAAGTTCGTCGCTCACAGCGACTCCCAGCCATTACTTGTGTGTTGCAATTCTCGAGTACATTCATCGGGCCTTCGATCACTTTCTTTCAAGGCCTGCACCACCCGCACTCCCTGCGCCCTGAGTTTCTCTATGGCCTGATCCAGCCCATCGGCCTCGGTACCGACGCCAAGAGGCACCCACACCGCGGAAGTAGCAGGAGCACTATCTAGCTGCTCCTCAACCGAAGGCAAACCCAGTAAGGTTTTAAGATTTACGTCGAACCCCGTCGCTGGACGGGCATCGCCGAACTGCTCGCCTATGCCGTCGTAGCGACCACCACGAGCGACTGCCAGTCCGTGACCGGGATCGTATAAGGCAAACACCAACGCATGGTGATAACCAAAGCCCACGGGAGCGCTCAAGTCAAAACGCACCTGAGTCGCTGGTCGCAACTGCCGCAGCCGGGACGCACAGTAGTCTAATTGCTCAACCAGCTCCAGCAACTTCGCATCAAGAGTCGAGGTCGTGCTTTCGCCCGACGGCATTTTGTTGAATAAGGCCCGGGCACCATCCAGAGCTGAGTTGTTACCCATAAGCCGAACCAGCTGGCACAACCGTTGTGCAGGCTGGCCGTGATCGATCGAGTCCGCTCGATCGGGTTTACCCAATGCCTTATCAATGATCATCGTAATATCGGCTTCAGACTTAATACGTACAGCTTCAAATAACTGGCTTTGCAGGTTCTCCGACAACCCAAGCTCATCGACAAGGTGACGAACAAATCCCACGTGCCCAAGCTCTATAACCGCACCACGCACACCTGCAGCCTGCAAGGTATCAATCGCGAGGCACATGATTTCAAGATCGGCCTCAACGCCGACACAACCGTAGATTTCAGCCCCTGCCTTTAATGGCACTCTGGACTCAAGCACCCCCTGGGGATTCGCCCTCACAACCGGGCCGGCGTAACAAAGCCGTCGCGTTGCATCTGTTTTGGCAGCAGGATTGCTCGTCGACAAGGAATTGGCGTCTATCCGTGCCGCTTGCGATGTGATGTCCGCCCGCACACCCAGTGTTCTACCACTAACTTGATCAGCAACCTGCAAGGTCTGCAACTTAAGGTCGTTGCCTACCAGCAATGCGTCCAGATACTCGATAATTGGCGGCTCGATGTAGTCGTACCCCCACAGATCGAACAAATCAAGAACCGCGCGCCGCAATAGCTCTAACCGCCGCGCTCGAGGCGGCAGCACTTCGTCTACGCCTTTAGGCAGGCGCCAGAAATCTTGAGACACGGGGCTTCTCCTTCCTTCTCTTGCTCTTGTGCGAGAATAGAAGCGGTTATTGAGGAGGCTTAGCTACCGCCTGAGTCTTTAAGGTATTTAAAGAACTCACTGTTGGGGTCAACCACCATCAGGTCGCCATCACTACCAAACACCTTGGTGTACGCATTAATACTGCGGTAAAACTCATAAAACTCGGAGTCGCGACTAAATGCCTCGGCATAGACCTGAGCCGCGCGAGCATCACCATCACCCCGGAGCTGTTCTGCTTCTTTATAAGCGTTGGCATCGATTACTACCACCTGCCGATCCGCATCGGCCTTAATGCCAAGTGCTAATTCTTCACCCTGAGCACGATGTTGGCGAGCTTCAATTTGACGCTCGGAGTTCATCCGATTAAAAACCGCGCCACGCACGTCGTCGGGCAAGTCGATGCGTTTCACACGAACGTCAATAACCTCGACACCAAGATCACGCTGCATGCTCTCGTCAAGATCATGACGCAGCTCAACCATAAGTTCCTCTCGCTCTCCGCTCACTACAGAGTGCATATCGCGCCGGCTGATTTGGTTGCGCAATCCTTCGTTTACGCGCTGGGCCAACAGTGATTGACCTCTACGCTCATCACCTGAGGTTGCTGTGTAGTAGCGACCTACATCCTTAATACGCCACTTCGCAAACGAGTCAACCATCAGCGGTTTCTTTTCTAACGAATAATAGCGCGCGGGCTCAGAGTCTTGCGTGAGCACGCGCGCATCAAACTTGCGAATATTGTCGGCGATTGGGAGCTTAAAATGCAGTCCGGGCGCGACATCGGCTTCGACAACGGCGCCAAATCTCAGCTTTATAGCGCGCTCCGTTTCTTTCACTGTATAGATTGAATCGCGTAGCACGGCAACCACGACGATCAACAATACGACCATAATCAGTGTTCTGAAGCTCATGCCAAATCCTCTGATTCTCTAAATGCGAATCTTGTACTTTCGTTTCTCATAAGATGTTTACGTCTTGCTCACGCCCTAGCGCGGGTCTGCACGACGCGTGCCGGTAGCACTACGCGTCGCGGTGGAACGTAGCCGGTCGGCGATCTTGCGCAAATCAGCATCGGACAAACCATCCTCGCTAGCGGCTCGATTTCGGAGTTGATCGAGAGGTAGATAGAGCATGTTGTTGCCCCCCTCAACATCAAGCAACACCTTGTTTGAGTTCGCCATAACAGATTCAACAGCGTCGAGGTACAAACGATCACGGGTTACTTTTTTCGCCTGCGAATATTCGGTCCAGAGTTTCACAAATCGGTCTGCCTCACCTTCGCTGCGCGCAATAACTCGATCACGATAACCGTTTGCAGCCTCAAGCTGTTGCTGTGCTGCACCACGCGCTTCCGGAAGTTTTTGCTCAGCGTAAGCGTTGGCCTCGTTTACGAGCCTGCTCTCATCTTCTTTTGCCTTTTGGACATCATCAAACGCCTCTTTAACTTCGCGCGGGGGACCAGTCTCGTTGATGTTCACAGTTCGCACGAGTATGCCCGTACCGTAGGTATTCAGGTATGTTTGCAGCCGCTCTTGTACTTGCACGCCTAGATCAGCTCGACCTTCTGTGATCACATAATCCATAACCGAGCTGCCTACCACGTGACGCAGCGCCGACTCGGTGGCGTGATCGAGAGATACTTCAGGATCTTTAACCTTAATTACGAAATCCTGAGCGTCATCCACAATCCATTGCACCACCAGAGAAACATCTACGATGTTCTCGTCTTCGGTCAGCATCAATGCCTGATGCTCGTGTTCTCGCACTTTCGAGACGTTAACTAACTCAATCTCATCGATCATCCGCGGATACCAGTGCAATCCAGGATTCACAACGGCCTCGCGGATCTTGCCAAACCGGAACACCACGCCGCGTTCCGATTCATCCACCATATAGAAACCATTAAGCAGGTAGAGCAGCACGGCGATAAGTGCGATACCGCCGATCATGCCCATGCTTAGCCCGCTCGACTTGCCGCCACGATTGCCGCCACCGCCGCCACCGAAAATGCCAGAAAGTTGTCCCTGCAGTTTTTTTAGCGCTTCGTCGAGATCAGGAGGGCCCTGATCTCCGCCGCGTCCGCCCCAGGGATCTTTATCGCCGCCGGGTTCATTCCAAGCCATATATATGTGCCACCTAAAAAGCAGGATCGAGAATAAGCCTCCGGTTGCACCGGAGCCAACAGGTGATACTAACCACCAGAGTGCATTCTATGAACCCCTTTCCTCACTCGCAATGGGCGCAATATGCGATGACGGGACAGCCTGACCGATTTCACTTCTACCTGGCCACGGGTTATCGGCAAATGGTTCGACAGTTAACGTCTACTGTGAGGGGTAATTTCTACTTGCTCCTGATCCAGGCGACGTCGCCCCTGGTCATCTATAAGTACCCGCATGTCCCAACCACCCTGCTCGGTACTCCGCTCATCGACGACTGCATCAATAGAATGCAACCAAGCATGTAATCGACCCTGAACAGGCGTTAAGCAAATTTTTACGGGCAAGGCTTCGCGGCCCAATGCCGTGCCGATGGCTTGCGTGAGTTCATCGAGACCTGACCCGGTGTGCGCACTTACCCAGCGACTTTTTTCGTTCTGCCCGGGCGTCGTCTCTGACAGGCCCCCTTCCTCCCGACCGGGATTGGGACTAGCCCCCACACCAGAAACCTCCGACAACGCACCAGGCAATCTCTCCCCAATTAGATCTGCTTTGTTGTAGACCGTAAGCCTGGGCACTTCATGGGCGTCTATATCCTTGAGTACTTTAAGCACTTCCGACTGTCGCTCTGCGGCGGCGGGGTCGGCCCCATCAACAATCAGTAACAGAAGGTCAGCGTCTTGCACTTCTTCCAGCGTTGCTTTGAACGCTTCAACCAGCGAATGCGGCAGGTCTCGAATGAAGCCTACCGTATCTGCAAGTACCACTTGACCAACACCAGGCACATCGAGTTGCCGCATGGTGGGATCGAGAGTGGCAAACAAGCGATCCTCAGATAATGCACCACCTGCTGTGAGCGCATTAAACAATGTGGACTTGCCCGCATTGGTATATCCCACCAGCACAATAGTTGCGATTTGTGCGCGACGGCGCGCGCGCCGACCCTGAGCACGGCGCTTGCGCACCTGGCTGAGTTTTTTCTGCACGCTCTTGATGCGGTCATCGAGCATTCGTTGGTCAAGCTCAATCTGGGTCTCCCCCGCACCGCGCATACCAACGCCGCCTTTTTGCCGATCAAGGTGCGTCCAACCGCGCACCAATCTGGTTTGCGCGTGCCGACACTGGGCGAGCTCCACCTGTAATTGCCCTTCATGAGTCCGCGCGCGATCGGCAAAGATGGTCAAGATCAGTTCTGTTCGAGTGAGGACCCCGCATTTCAGATGCGTTTCGAGGTTGCGCTGCTGAGTAGGACTGAGTTCATGATTTGCCACCAGCACATCAGCGCCAGTGGAGCGCACGTGCGCAGCAATTTCTTCCAGCTTGCCGCTACCAACGAACCAGCGGCGGTGGGGTGTTGTACGGCGAGCCAGCACGAGCCCACAAACATCCATGCCTGCAGAAGTGACCAGTTCTTTCAGCTCTGCCGTTTCATCAACTTCCGCATTCTGTGAAAAACGAACGTGGACGAGCAACGCCTTGCGGCCAGCCGCGGGCCGTTCAAACAACAACTTGAACGCCTAACATCTGCCGCTGCGAATGTTACTCGGCGACTGCAGGTTCTTCCTCAGCTCCAGTGACGGCGGCAGCAAGCTTGACATTTCGCGACGGCACAACCGTCGAGATAGCGTGTTTGTAGACCATTTGCGAAACAGAATTTCGCAGCAGCACCACAAACTGATCAAACGACTCAATCTGGCCTTGCAGTTTTATGCCATTAATCAGATAGATAGAAACTGGAATCCGCTCCTTTCGCAGCGTATTCAGATAGGGGTCTTGAAGTGAGTGCCCTTTGGACATGTTGTTATTCTCCTTGCGTCCTTCACTTACCTGTACTTACACCACATAGCCTTAATCCCTGGTACGGAACCTGCCATCGGCTTATGCAGAGCGTGCTTCTGGCGTCTCCCTCTGGTGCACGAACAACTATGGCCATCGCCTAAACATAATGCAAATAGGGGTCCAAACTAGAGCGCATCCCCAGCAACCTGTTTCAGAATAGCAGGCAGGTGTGTACATGGATCATCAGCAGATTCCCAGCATTGCAGGAGTCCCGCTCGATCCCAACCTCGCAACCAGGTGAGCTGCCGCTTGGCAAGCTGTCGGGTTGCAGCCTGGCCGCGCTCTGTCGCTTCAGCAAGCGAACACTCGCCCCTGACAAACGGCAACAGCTGTCGGTAACCAACGCATCGCAAAGACGTCATGTCGGGTTTCAAGTCACCGCGTGCCCACAAGGCCTGCACCTCCTCCACAAATCCGTCGCGCAGCATGGCTTCAAAGCGCTGATTGATACGATCATGCAGAAGCGTGCGATCTTTCGGCACCAGCGCGTGCTCGAACAGCCGCCCTCCCAATCCGGGTAACAGACCCTCATGCGCAGTAGCCCAAAAACTGGATATGGGTTTGCCGGTAAGCCGATACACCTCAAGCGCGCGAACGATTCGCTGATGATTATTGGGATCTATACCTATTGCCGCCTCAGCATCAAGCTTAGCCAACTCAGCGTGCAAGGCAGGCAGGCCTTTCTCACGCGCGGCGCGCTCAATGTCTTCACGCACCGCGGCATCTCTGTCGGGCATCTCAGCCAGGCCATCTCGCAGCGCCTGAAAGTACAGCATGGTACCGCCCACAAAAACCGGCAGCTGATCGGCTTCCCAGGCAAGCTCCACCTCAGAGCGAGCGTCACGCACAAAATCGGCAGCAGAATAGTTGGCCGTCGGCTCAATAAGATCAATCAGTGCATGCGGGTATGACTCGAGTTCGGCGACTGTTGGCTTGGCGGTGCCAATATTCATGTGCCGAAAAACCATCGCAGAATCTACGCTAATAAGGCGCGCTGGCAGCTCATCCGCTACGGCCATCGCCAGAGCCGTTTTACCGATGGCTGTGGGGCCCGATATGGCCAGCGCAACGCGACCGAAGGGTGCGGGCGTGTTCACCTACTTATTGCCCGCGCAAAAAGAAACTGTCCAGCTCTTGCATCGAGAACATTCGATAGGTGGGTCGACCGTGGTTACACTGACCCGCATTGGGCGTGATTTCCATCTCCCGTAAAAGGGCGTTCATCTCATCTATAGTCAATGTTCGGTGGGCGCGCACAGACCCGCGGCAAGCGATGTTTGCAAGTAATCGCTCTTGCTGAAACTCTACCCGATCGGTAACACCGTTCTGCGCAAGATCTGCTGCAAGGTCTCGAACCAGCGACTCAAGATCTTCGTCGAGCAATAGCAAAGGCGCCTCGCGTACGCTCAGCAAATCCTTGCCCAACCGATGAACACTTAAACCAAGCTCTGTCAGTTGGGCCGCGTGTTCTTCAACCACGTCGGCTTCGGCAGAGGACACAGCCACCGCAACCGGCACAAGCAAACGCTGAGTGGCAACGGAGCGCTCCTTAAGCTCGATTTTCAAACGCTCATAGGTAATTCGCTCATGAGCCGCGTGCATATCAACCAATACCATCCCGGAACTGTTCTGCGCCAGCACATAAATACCTTGCAGCTGCGCCAATGCGTAACCCAGCGGCGCTTGTCCAGAGGGGGGCGCCTCCGCTTCCTCCGAGGGATTAGGCGTATTAGAGGTATCTGAGATGGATCGGGGAGCCACCTGAGCTGCAACAACGGAGTTCGGATTCGAATCAAATTCAAAAGGCAGCGCGATCGCTTCGGAAACTTGCAAACCAGAACGACGCTGCGAGTTTGCTTCCGCGACCGTTTCTCTTACCGTGCCGTCAAATCCTGCGCCTTCGAATACTGCGCCGGAACCTGTCTCGGGTATTAACTCAGGCCGCACCTCCCGCAGCAGGCGATTCAGCGTGCCAAAAATAAAGTCGTGGACAGTGCGTGAGTTTCGAAATCGAACTTCATGTTTTGTGGGGTGAACATTGACGTCGACCTCATCAAACGGCAGCTCTAGAAAAACAACGAAGACGGGCTGCCGGCCGTGAAACATAACATCGCGATAGGCCTGTCGTACGGCATGACCAATAAGTTTGTCGCGCACAGCACGACCGTTAACAAAAAAGAACTGCCCTGTTGCCTGGGCTCGCGTATAAGTTGGGTCACCAATCCAACCCCAAATGCGCATCTCCCTATTGGACTCATCAACACTCGATTCATCAATAAGCTGTGCGCTTTCAATAAAACCGCTACCCAAAATTTCAGCAACCCGCCGCGACCGGTCATCAGCACCTACGCATGGAGGCAGGTTCATCAACTGCCGAGATCCGTGGGTTAGGCTAAAACCGGAATCGAAGTGCGCGAGTGCTAAACGTTTTAGTGTCGTTTCGATATGTCCAAGTTCTGTGCGCTCGGTTTTCAAAAACTTCCGACGCGCCGGCGTGTTATAAAACAGATCTTCAACAGTGACCGTTGTGCCTTGTGGATGAGCTCGCGGCCCCAGATCAAGTTCGACACCACCTTCAACCTCCAGCGCAACGGCATCGCCATCACCGCTCTTTGAGCACAACGTCAGTCGCGCAACGCTCGCGGAACTGGCTAAGGCTTCGCCACGAAAGCCCAACGTTTGCACGCCATCCAGATCTTCGGCCCGTAGAATCTTGCTTGTCGCATGCCTCGATAACGCGAGGCGCAAGTCGCCCGCGTCAATGCCAGAGCCATTGTCCTGAACCACAATGCGCTTAACTCCGCCTTGCTCAACGCGAACCGAGATCGAGGTAGCACCGGCGTCCAGGGAGTTTTCTACTAACTCCTTAACAATAGATGCAGGGCGCTCCACCACTTCGCCTGCCGCGATCTGGTTAGAGGTAACCTCATCGAGTTGTTGAATTCGGGTTGTCATTGGTTGGCGTTCAGGGTAACGGAATCTTAAGCACTTGACCGATTTTGATGCGATCGCTGGCCAGTGAGTTAGCCGCACGCAAGGCTTGGGTGCTCACACCGTATAGCGCAGCCACCTCTGAGAGGCTATCGCCAGGTTTAATAACGTGCCGCCGCCGACCGTCTCGCCCCAGCAGCCCAGGCCGGCCAGCCTCGGAGCGTCTTGCACTTGCGCCAGATTTTGCAGAATCAGGGAGCTGCGCGATGAGCGAACCCGGCGGCGGGTGTTGGTGCACATAGTTCATCACTCCGTGTGCAACCGCGGCGGCAACCTTGTTTTGATAGTCCGGATCGGACAAACGTCGAGCTTCCTCCGGGTTAGATAGAAACCCGGTTTCGACCAGTACCGACGGAATATCCGGCGACTTCAGCACCTCAAAGCTTGCCTCCTCGACGGTAAACTTGTGCATATCGACACTGGCTGCCAACTCCACGAGCAGACTATCGGCCAGCGCCAAACTGGCGTTGCGCTGGGCGTCCATCGAAAGATCTAGCAATACACGCGCAAGGTCTGCGTCGGTTTCCTTAAGGCTTACGTCGCTAACCACTCCACCCACTACTCCGCCCATTAAATCAGAACGCGAATCCTTGGCCGCGAGCCATGCCGCCGCCTCGCTAGATGCTCCGCCCGGCGACAAAGCGTATACTGATGCACCCTGCACGCTCGCTTTATTAAATGCATCTGCATGCAGCGATACAAAGAGATCAGCCCGGGCATCACGGGCGATGTTTTTGCGGTGAGTGCGCCGAACGTAATAGTCGCCGTCACGAACGAGTACCACTCGCAGCCCGGCTTTCTTACCCAGTAAATCGGCAACCTTTCGCGCTAGCGTCATGACTACATCGGCCTCGTGTACGCCGCCGGCCCCAAGCGCACCCGGGTCTTCCCCACCATGCCCAGGATCAATAGCAACAACAACATCCCGCTTGTCTTTCGGGAAGCGCATTCGCGCCGCAGACTTTGATGATTGGCCGTCGAGATCAACGAATAGGTCTACAACCAAACGATGACCGTATGGTGCAACTGGCGCCAATCGAAATGCCTCAGCGCGCAACGCAACTGAAGTGGGCACACGTAATTTTAAGGGTCTGCCTTTATC
The DNA here is from genome assembly GCA_964519335.1 of uncultured Pseudomonadales bacterium. Taxonomy (GTDB): domain Bacteria; phylum Pseudomonadota; class Gammaproteobacteria; order Pseudomonadales; family Azotimanducaceae; genus JALZVT01. Next base: position 43,683 of record CAZFIA010000003.1, on the reverse strand, counting down.
TAGCTCTAGCTTTGTAATTCGACTGCCCGTCAGGTCAACACTGCCAAAATCGAACTCGGAGTCCGCAGACAGATTATTGAGGGAAATAAACTGCGCCTTGTTGCGCCCGCCCAACCGATATTCAAGCTCTTGCGTTGTGTCGATAACCAGCCGCGTGTAGTTCGGCGCATTGTGAATTCGAATGCCTTGCAACAGCGCCTGCTCGTCCGATCCCTCCTCAGCAGCCTGCAGCGAAGGTGCCAACAAGACCAACATCAAAACCCACAGACGGGTGACTAGCCTGTGCTTATTGCGATGCATACCAACGCAGACAAACTTCACGGAGCTCGCCCATACCTGCCGAAAAATCCAGTTCAAGAGTGGCCGCTGGCAGCCAGTCTGCCCCCCTCTCAGGCCACTCGACAAAACGCAGTGCGCACGCATCAAACAGCTCCGCAAATCCGGCCAGTTCGAGTTCCCAGGGATCATTGATACGATAAAGGTCAAAGTGATAAAAGGGGCCGTCGTCTAGTTGATAAGGCTCAAGCAGCGTATAGGTTGGGCTCTTAACCGAGCCGCTAACGCCACAGGCGCGCAGAAAATAACGCGTGAAGGTGGTTTTGCCAACGCCAAGGTCACCCCGCAGAAAAACAGTAGCGGGCGCATGAAGCTCACGGGCCAGTCGAGTGGCAAGGGCAGCCGTCGCCGATTCATCAGGCAGAGTCAACGTCTCTTCACGAATAAGGTCGTGAATCTCAGCTGGCATTTGGCGCTCCTTCCATAAAACCACCCAAGACACGCGGTAATTCAGCGATCACATCACTCGCGACCATACCCGGTTGCGAGTACCGGGCAGCCGCCAGATCCCCAGCAGAGGCATGAAACTGAACGGCACGAGATACCCATTGCACTGAAAGTCCTTGCTGGGCGATCACCCCAGCGATAATGCCCGCCAGGGTATCTCCCATACCGGCGGTAGCCATGCCAGGGTTACCGAGCGAACACACATACTGCAGGCCGGAGGAATCAGCAATCAGAGTGCCCGCGCCCTTTAATACTGCAATGCAGGAATAGCGACGGGCCAGTTCCTCTGCAGCCCCTACTCGATCCGCTTCAATGGCCCCGGTGTCACAACCAAGCAACCGACCTGCTTCGCCCGGATGTGGGGTGATAACGGACCGCTGGGGCAGCGCAGCACCGGCTGCAACTAGATTCAACGCATCGGCATCAACCACAGCAATGCATGACGCAACACTCATGCGTTCCAATGCCGCCGAATACAGCTGCATACCCCAGTCAGCCTGACCAAGTCCCGGACCAACAAGAACAACGCTCGCGTTTTGTAGCAACGACGATGCCGCAAGTTTGGTTTCGACATCTCGCACCATGAGTTCCGGGCGACGCGCGAGAAAAGCAGCGATGTGCAACTCGCGAGTTCCTACTGATACGAGGCCAGCCCCCGCACGCAATGCAGCCTCAGCAGCCAGAAGCGCCGCTCCCCCGCCACCCTGATCACCTGCGAGTACTGCAACATGGCCAAATTCATTCTTAAACGCTGAAGGCTTACGACGCGGCATGGGCTCAACGGGCAGAGACAACAGACGGCAGCCTTTGATACGGTTTTCTTCAGCACCTTCACCACCTTCACCACCGGAGCCAGACAATCGTTCAACATCAACGCCCAGTGATTCAAGTACAACCTTGCCCGCACAGTCTGGCCCTTTACCGGTAACCAATCCCAGCTTCATTCCAATAAAAGTAACCGTCAGGGCGCTAATCACCGCAGCACCGGGGGCCGCACCATTGTCAGCGTTGAGTCCGGAAGGCAGATCGAGGGCAACACAAGACAGCGGACTGTTATTTATCCAATCTATTGCTGCGGCCACCTCAGGCCGTGGTTCAGCGCGCAAGCCGGTTCCAAGCAGGCCGTCGACAATCAGCATACCGTCGTGACGACCCGCTGAACCCTCAGCAACCAGATCGAGCACTCCAGCTCGATCTATAAGCCGCTCCGAAAGACCTTGAGCAAAAGCCCAATCCCTGGCCTCGGCCGCCTCGCCGCGCAACTGCGAAGCCTCACCGATCACCTGCCACAGATGAACGTTCCACCCAGCCGCATGCGCAGCACCCGCCACGATCCAGGCGTCGCCGCCATTGTTGCCTTTGCCAGCCAACACTAAAAGCGCACGGGCGTCGGGAAAGTGCTGACCGATTTTCTGGAACGCAGCAAAGCCTGCCCGCCGCATAAGCTCGAAACCGGCGATTCCCTGAGCTTGAGCCGCTTGATCGAGAGCTTTTGATTGAGCAGAGGTATATGCACGCATGCAGTGATTATACTGGAGCCATGCCAGATCAATCCCAGCTAAAGTTGATCCGCCGCTGGGCCCGTGAGCTCGGCTTTCAGGACGTTGGCGTTACTGATCTCGATCTGAGGGCGTACAGCAAACATCTAGAGCGCTACCTAGAGCGCGGTTACCAGGGAGACATGGGCTACCTCGCCCGCAATCACCTGAAGCGCTTGAATCCTGCCGAGTTAGTTCCAGGCACTACCCGAATCATTTCCGCACGCATGAACTATCTGCCACCCGGCACCCAACCCCTGGAAGTACTCGCTAACTCCGAACAAGCATACGTTTCACGCTACGCGCTAGGGCGCGACTACCACAAGGTGATACGCAAACGCCTGGGCCAACTCGCTGACCGAATCAATACAAATTTTGGCGACACATACGAGCTAGCGGAACATCCAGCAGCGGCGCTTCGCGCCTTCACTGACTCGGCACCCGTCCTCGAAAAGGCGCTGGCCGAGAAAGCCGGGTTAGGCTGGATCGGCAAGCACACGCTGCTGCTAAACAAAGACGTGGGTTCCTGGTTTTTTCTTGGCGAGATATTTACCAACCTGCCATTGCCACTCACTCACCCACCAGAAACTGAAACACAGCAAAATGATCAGTGCGGTAACTGCAAAGCCTGCCTAACTGTTTGCCCGACAGACGCAATAGTGGCCCCTCGACAATTGGACGCTCGGCGCTGCATTTCTTACTTAACCATCGAGAACAAGGGCCCTATTCCTTTGGAATATCGTGTCGCCATGGGTAACCGGGTATTCGGTTGCGATGACTGCCAGCTCTTTTGCCCGTGGAATAGAGAGGCACTTGAATCCGACGAGTCGGATTTCACGCCGCGCAACAACCTGGATCAGGCCCGCCTGATAGATCTGTTCGAATGGAGCCCCGAGGAGTTTGATCGGCACACCAGGGGGTCAGCCATTCGGCGTATCAGTTTCGATCAGTGGCAAAGGAACCTGGCTGTCGGACTAGGCAACGGTCCTTACTCGAAAGCGGCAATCAAGGTATTAAGCCAAGGAAAAGCAAGGGTGCCTGAGTGGGTTGCTGAACACTTCGACTGGGCGCTGAACCAGCTCGAAGAAAAGAAGCAGCTCAATTGAACCTGCCAACCCAATACGCGAGCTAATCGAGCCTAAAAAAATGCTCTCGATAATAGTCTAGCTCCGCAATCGATTCTCTGATGTCAGCGAGCGCCAAATGCTCATTCTTTTTGGTGAAGCCATTGAGCAATTCCGGTCGCCACCGTCGAGCAATCTCCTTAATGGAGCTAACGTCAATTAGTCGATAGTGAAAGAAATTCTCGAGCTCGCTCATGTGCCGGGCAAGAAAACGCCGGTCTTGCCAAATAGTATTGCCGCACAGCGGTGCTTTGCCCGGCTCTACATGCGCTTCCAGAAACCGCAAGGTCATCGCCTCAGCTTCTTTGATATCTACGCTGTCGTTACGTACGCGATCGAGCAGACCTGAAGCAGCGTGGTGCGTGCTGTTCCACTCATCCATACCTTCGAGCAAGGCTTCTGGCTGCTTGATGGCAAAAACCGGCCCTTCAGCAATAGTCTTGAGATCACCTGTCGTTACAATGGTAGCAATCTCAATAATAGAATCTTGGTCGGGATCTAGCCCGGTCATCTCAAGATCAATCCAAACCAGGGGGCTTGCCATGGGTTTCCTCATGCGGTCAGTTTGTGCATGTAATTCGTATCGATTAACTACGACCCTTACTAAAGACTCTCACTAAAGACTAAAATACCGCATCTGTGCGCAGTTAATCTGCAATGAGTCGGACAGGCAATGAGTAAGAGATTAGTAGGCAGCTAAATGAGTACGCAAATTTTCTCTGAACGGCTGATCTCCGCAAACGGCGATCTAACCAGCTTCAACAATAGTTTGATTGTACATGTGAGTAGTCTCGAGGCCTTTGCGTCAGCGCACATCCCAGGTGCTACTTTACTCACTCCAGCGGAGCTGATACTGGGCATACCCCCTGCCGTCGGCAAAATTGCCGAGCCGGAGCAGCTCGCCCACGCCTTGCAACGCATCGGTTATAGCCGGGATCAGAACATTGTCGTGTACGACGATGAGGGCGGCGGCTGGGCAGGTCGATTTATCTGGACGCTGGACGTAATAGGCCACAGCAACTGGGCCTACATTGATGGCGGCCTGCATGCGTGGGCGGCGGCCGGCGGAGACATCGATACGGGACCACCCAGCAATCCTTCACCGACACCAAAAGCGCCAGTGCTCGAATACAATCAGGATTTAATCGCTAATTGCGATGACCTGATTAGCGCGGTCAACAACGCCGACGAGAACCTTGCTGTTTGGGACGCCCGTTCACAGGCCGAACATCTGGGTCAGCGCAGCGGATCGACTCGTTCCGGTCGAATACCCGGTGCCGCCCATCTCGATTGGCTCGATGTCATGGACCGCGACAACAATCTGTGCCTCCGCAAAGATCTGCAACTGTGCCTGTCCGAGCGGGGCATAACGGCGGATAAAACTGTCGTTGTGCACTGTCAAACTCATCACCGATCGGGTCTTGCCTACCTTGCGGCACGCCTTCTCGATTACCCCAGCATCAAAGGCTACGACGGCTCCTGGGCCGAGTGGGGCAACAGAGAAGATACGCCAATCGAAACAGGCGCGCCTGATAAAACAGCCGATCCTGTATGAGCTCTGGTTTTGTAACCCTCCAAAAACTGCTACCCAAGCAGCTGCTTTCACGATTCGTGGGGATTCTCGCCGCGAGCGAATGGTCCTGGATAAAAACTCCGTTTATTCATATTTTTCAGAGGGCATATGGAATTTCCCTCATCGAGGCAGAACGCAAACAGCCGGCTGATTACAAAAGTTTCAACGATTTCTTCACCCGCGCGCTCGAGAAAACCGCACGACCACTGGACGGCGGAGACGGCGTTTTAATATCACCGGTTGATGGTTTTGTTAGCGAGTTTGGACTCATAGAAAACGGCCAACTCATGCAAGCCAAGGGTGTGCACTACACGGCAGCAGATCTGTTGGGTGATGAAACACTCGCCACAGAGTACGTCGGTGGATCATTCATCACCCTATATCTCGCCCCGGCTAACTATCACCGAATTCATGCGGCTACCGACGGCATACTTAGGCGCACTATCGCTCTGCCTGGAGAACTATTCTCGGTCAACGCAACTACCGCGACTCATTTGCCAGGTCTTTTCGCCAGAAACGAACGCCTGACCTGCGTGTACGAATCGCCTCAGGGTTCAGCTGCGATCGTATTTGTCGGAGCACTGATCGTTGCGAGCATCGAAACGGTGTGGAAGGACGCAACCTCGCCCTATCAACAGCGCGAATCAAACGAACACAGCTGGGCATTCAAGCAGGGTGACGAAATGGGCCGATTCTTGCTGGGTTCGACCGTAGTGATGTGCCTGCCGCCGGGTCTCAAGTTTGCCGACAACATAAAACCTGGTGCTACGGTGCGAATGGGCATGAGGCTGGGCGAATGGTCTGTGTCTGAAAACTAGCTCTCACCACGATCAACGCGTAGACCAATCAAAAGTCTGCACTTCTGCAATTGTCTCAACCCCCAGTTTGAGCATCAGCAGTCGATCAAAGCCAACCGCCACTCCCGCGCAATCTGGCAAGCCGGCATCAATGGCAGCAAGCAGCGCCTGATCAATGTCGATAGCCGGAAGTCCTCTCGCTGCACGAGCCTTGTTGTCGCTGGCAAAACGGGCTCGGTGTTGCTCCGCATCAGTTAACTCGAAGTAACCATTAGCCACCTCTACGCCGTCAATCACCAATTCAAATCGCCGGGCAATGGAGGGGTTATCCGGATCCAGCCGCGCCAACACAGCGGCCTGAGCGGGGTAGTCGACCACAAAGTGTCGACCGCGTCCGAGAGATTCGATGGCAAGTGCTAATCGCAGATCGTCAACATCACGAGCAGCGATGCCCTGCAAAGCGCCATGGTTTTCTGGCACGCGCTCAACCAGCGTCGCGTATGGATGAGTTTGGTAGGTCGATGCACCAAGCAGTTGATCGACAAGCTCACAAAGCTCCGCCATGAGAGCGCGGTCGTCAAAGCCCTGCCGATACCATTCAAGCATCGTAAACTCAGGGTTGTGCAATCGGCCTTGTTCGTCGGCCCGAAAAACCGGGCCCAGCGTGTAGTTATCGCCCACGCCAGCAGCGAGCAACCGCTTTTGATGATACTCGGTAGACGTCTGCAAATAGTTTGCGCGGGCCTCGGGAATTCCTTCGTTACGCGCAACTAGTGCGTTAATCGCAGGATCGGTGACGGTGGCAGAACCTAGCAGCGGAGTTTGAACTTCGAGCACTTCGCGACGCGCAAAAAACTCCCGAACTAGCGCGAGGGCTTGACCCCGGGCTTCAAGAGAGGCTCGTGAAGCCGAAGGACGAAAGTCCACCGGCATCAGGCGCGGCTGACGTACTCGCCCGTACGGGTATCGATGCGCAGCACCTCGCCAATGTTAATGAACAGCGGTACCTTCACGATCGCGCCCGTTGTAAGTGTGGCCGGTTTCGTACCACCCTGAGCGGTATCTCCTTTGAGCCCAGGATCGGTTTCTGCAACTTCCAGCTCGACAAAGTTAGGCAGCTCGATCGCAATAGGGTCATCATTCCACAAGGTTACTTGGCAAGTATCCTGCTCTTTTAACCAGTTTTTCGACTCACCTACCGCCGCTTCCGTCGCCGCCAGTTGTTCGTAGGAGTCGTCTTTTTTCATGAAATGCCAGAACTCGCCGTCGGCATAGAGAAACTCCATATCGATCTCCAGCACATCGGCCGCCTCTATGGATTCCCCCGATTTAAAGGTGCGTTCCCAGACCCGCCCACTCTTCAAATTGCGAAATTTCACCCGATTGAAAGCCTGTCCTTTGCCGGGTTTCACAAACTCATTTTCAAGAATCGTGCAGGGCTCGCCTTCCAGCAGCACTTTGAGGCCTGAGCGAAATTCATTGGTCGAGTAATTTGCCATTCGAAGGGGGTCCGCATTATGTCCAAACGCCACATGATACCCCCTAAAACCGGGCACACGACACACTCTGTATACCCCGTTCCACTATACTCACTTCCAAATAATGTCGGTTGAATCATGGACGTCATCACTACAGCAAAACTCACGACACCCACCGCAGACCTTGCGGAACTGTCGTTTTGTCAGGCAAACGCCCCAGCACTTTCCGATTGGGTTGCCGGCTTGCCTATGGCCAACACTCAGAACACTGCAGACCAACTTTTGTTGGCAACCGGTGAGGTTGCACGACTAAAGATCAACTCAGTGGACCGAATGCAACTGCTTGAGCAATTGCGGCCAACGCTCGAATATATTTGTTCTCGGCTTGACCGCTCATCCAGCAGTAGCGATCAGAGTGAAGAGCAATCGATTCTCGCCCAGCGCCTGCAAACCAACCTAACGGTTGGCTACAAGGCTGTTATTCGAGACGCCGACCCAAGCACCGTTGACGATCGTCGCGTGGTAACCCTTGCGACTCACCGCACCATCGCCGACCTGTCTCGCACCCTGCTCCGCAGCTGCCAGCACTACGTCGCCCCTAGTCGCAACCTGTGGCTCGAACTGAATCAGCTCTACAGCCTTGCCGACCGCATGGGTGTAGCTACGCACAACATTACCGATGATGAAAACCATTCGGTGATGAACATGAGCATCAGTGATCACTATATGCGCTGCCTGCTCCTGGCGAGTTCCAAACCAAATCAACTGCGAGATAGACAGCTAACCGCCATTTTTAACGCGCTCGAGCAGTGGGTGGGTTACACAAGTATTGTACCTACCGCCGACGATTCACTTTTTTGCATTGATCTTGAGAAAGACATGCCACCCCGATATACCCGCCTTGTAGAAGATAAATCAAGCGCCGGTCTACGGGGTTTGGACACTGGCAAACTGGTATACCAACTAGAAGCTTATCTAAAAGGGATAGACACCGAGTTGCCTATTCCAGATTTTATCGAAGAGCAAGTTGCGAATCATCTCGCTAGCTGCTGGGGCGAGATCGCCAAGCGCGGATTTCGCCGCGCACCCGCAACAGGCAACATGAAAGTTGCTGTCGGCATGCGCGCCGTACACTACTTTATTTCTGGCGGCGTCGATTTTGTTGACCAGCTCGGCAGCGCTGATGCCTTGCTCAAAAAAGAAATCAATCCATTCCTCGACGGCTACAAAAGCAAGCAGACACACAACTCGGGCTGGTCTACCGACGAGGGGACACACCCGAATAGCGGCACCACCGGCGCCATCGACCCGGGTGCTGACCTGAGCGATTTCTCGAACAAGCGTACGAGAGAAGCTATCCGCATGGCAGCAGAACGAGAGAGAGATGAGGCGAAACCCGAATTTTTCGATCGTGGTGGAGCAGGTGCCGACAAGATTGAAGAAGGCGCGTCCATCGATTTGATCTCGCAAGATCCAACAGACGCTACAAAGGATAAAGAAGTAGACGAACTTCTGTATCCCTTTCACGAAATCAAACTCGAAGACTCTAGCCCCGGCGGCTATCGCATTAGTTGGGGCGAAGACGCGCCGCAAAACATGCAAGCAGGCGATGTAATGGCGGTTCGCGAGGAACGCGATCAGCGCTGGTGCATTGCGGTGTTGCGCTGGGTACGCAAAGTAGAAGGCGTAACGCAAACCGGTTTGGAGCTTATGGCCCCTAGGGCAATACCGGTTGCAGTTCGCATTGTGCAGAAAAAAGGCGGACCTACAGACTATACCCGCGCACTGCTATTGCCCGAGTTATCGGCAATTCAGCAACCCGCTTCGCTGATCACTCCAGCCATCATGTTCAGCGAGCAACAAAAAATTCATCTGCAACGCCAGGGTATTCAGGCCACGGCACAGTTGGCAGAAGAGAGACTTCGAACCGAGAGTTTTATCCAGTTCACATTCCGAATGCTTGATGGTTACTTGGAAAATTCCCAAATCGACCTCAACATCAACTCAGCGTGGGATGCGAGTGAGGACATCACTATGACGGCCAACCGCTAGTCGGTAGCGAGTAGCTATCACGTCCAAGGGGATAACACCTTAGAGATCAGTAGTATTGCGCAGCGCAATCAAAACGGCTGTGCGAGTGACCAGAAAATAAGAGCTATTTAATAGCTCAGAATGAGGACAATGTGGCCGAAATGAGTTCGCCAGCACCAGTGCGTTTGCTAATAGCAGACGGCTCCGAGAATCGTGCCCACGAGGTAGATTCTGCCCTGCGTAACATGGGGATCAGCACTCGCATGGCAATTGCGGAAGATCCACAGGCTGCGCGTGATGCCTTTCAAGAGGGCTCTGTCGATCTACTGTTACTGCACCATTCGCTGCCCGACATAAACGGCACGCTTCGCTCATTGCGCCAGATCTGCGCCGACCTGCCAATTGTTGTGGCCAGCGAAAATGGCGACAGCGCCGAAGCCATCGAATTGATGGATATCGGCGCAACCCACGTTATTGAAGATTCTAAAACCCAGCTCCTCGGCAAGATTATCGATCGTGAGGCAGAGCACATGTTGGCTCGCGTCAAACTGGACGCCGTCGAAACAGAACTCAAAGAAGTGCAGCAACGCTGCGATCAACTGATGGCCATATCATCAGTACCCATCGCTTACGTGCACGAAGGCATGCATATCTTCGCCAACGAGGAGTACGCTGCGCTGTTCGGATTTGAAGACGGCGAAGACCTCATCGGTGTGGCACTGCTGGATCTCGTGAGCTCCGAGTCTGCTGACACGGTTAAAGCTCAGTTGAACGAAATGCGCAACGCAGATTTTCTCGAACCTTTCGAATGCGAAGCCAAAACAAATAGCGAATCGACATTTAGCGCAGAGTTCGCCTTCAGCGCGACGCACTATGACGGTGAGCTGTCAACGCAGGTCATGGTGAAAGCCCTTGGTGGAAGCGCAGCGGCGGGTAAGGGTGCCCAACTGCAGCATACGCCCGAACAAGGCGGATCAACCATAGACCAATTTCTGCACCACCTGACACGCGCGAGTGAGCAGAATGAAGATCGTCAGCACGTTCTGCTCATCGCACAGATAGACGCCTTCGATGATTTGCAGTCAACGCTCGGTATTCGCTCGGCGAACCAAATGGCTCAGGCAATTGGCGCCGAATTAGAAAGTGCGGTTGGTTTAGAACGTTATTCGCGTATCGATAATCATCGGTTCGCGATGTATTTGTCGGGCACTACCGAATCCGAAAATCAGGACACGGTTGAGAGCCTGCGTCGACGCATCGAGCAGTTGACTTGTGAGATCAATGGCAAGCAGGCGCGCAGTACTGTTTCAATTCTCGCGGTAATCACAGATAACGCTCCTTCTATCGAATCGGCGATGGACGAAGGCTTTCTGTTGCTAATCGGCCACGAAGGTGAGAACCAGATTATATGGCAAGAGCCAGCGTTCGACGAAAACGATCCGCAGAGTGTTGCCAACCAGGTGCTTCGACAAGTAAACCTGGCTATTGAGAAGCACAGCTTCGCCTTGCTGTTCCAACCCATTATCAGTTTGCGCGGCGACGAAGACGAGCACTACGAAGTGTTCCTGCGAATGATCAACAATGACGGCGATCAAGTCGCCCCCGGAAACTTTCTGCGTACCGCAATCGAGGCGGGCGTAGCCGGCAAGATCGATCGCTGGGTAGTATTGCAATCCATCAAGATGCTGTCAGGGCATCGCGCAAGAGGCCACGACACGCGCGTTACTATCAACCTGACTAGCAACAGTGTTATTGACGAAGAATTTTCGCAATGGCTGTCAGTGGCAATCAAGGCAGCGAGATTACCTTCAGATGCGGTGATCTTCCAGATCACAGAAGAAGACGCTCTGGAATATGTCGAAGAAACCCGCGAGTTTATCGAGACTATAAAGGCCATGCACGTGCGCACATCACTGTCGCGCTTTGGCCTGCAAGAAAACACACAGTCATTGCTTGAGCAGATTCCTGTCGACTACGTAAAGTTGGACGGTTCGCACGTTCAAGGTATGGACAAAGACGAAGAACGAGTAGAGGCAGTTACTCAACTGATTAGCCAACTGCAAGAACGCGGCAAGCTAACCATTGTGCCTATGGTTGAGAACGCAAATATTCTGTCTACTCTCTGGCAGGCGGGCGCCAGCTATATTCAAGGGCACTATCTGCAAGAACCCACCAATCAGATGTCTTATGACTTCACAACCGGTGATGATGACTAGATTGAGTCACCTCAATCACCTCAATCACCTCAATCACCTCAATCACCTCA
>CAZFIA010000003.1:0-31993 GCA_964519335.1 uncultured Pseudomonadales bacterium | reverse complement strand
ACTAGATTGAGTCACCTCAATCACCTCAATCACCTCAATCACCTCAATCACCTCAGAGCCTAGTCACCTGCGCTGACTCGCTCTATTTCCGAGTCGCTAAACCCTAGTAAGTACAGCACGCTGTCGAGCCCAAAGTGAGAGATTGCGTGTCCGGCACTGCTGCGCACCAGCGGCTTGGCGTGAAACGCTATGCCAAGCCCAGCCGCCGCCAACATGGGGAGATCATTGGCCCCATCGCCAACCGCAATAGCCTGCTCGGGAGAGATGCCTTCAGCCTCACACAACGCCGTGAGAATCCTCGCCTTGGCCGCTGCATCGACTATGTCTCCTTGCACCTCGCCGGTGGCAACGCCATCAGCGAACACCAGTGTATTGGCGTGCACATGATCGATGCCCAGTCGGTCCTTAAGGCGATCGCCCACGAACTGAAACCCCCCAGACAGCAAAGCAATGGTGTAGCCAAAGTGCTTCAGTGCATTAATGAGGGTTTCCGCACCCTCAGTTAACACCACGTTGTCTGCGACTTCGTCCAGAGTGCTTCGCGACATCCCTTTGAGCAACCGTGCTCGCTCGCGAAAACTCTCTTGAAAATCGAGCTCACCCGCCATGGCGCGCCCGGTGATTTGTGCCACCTGATCATAGACACCATGGATTCGGGCAAGCTCGTCGATCACCTCGACCTGAATCAACGTCGAATCCATGTCAAAGGCGACAAGCCGGCGATTGCGCCGATAAACACTATCGAGCTGAACGCTACAGTCAAAATCTAGATCGCCCCCCGCAGCCAGAAGATCTGTCTTAAGCCGCGTCTGGTTGTCGATGTTGCCTCGCAGCGTCATAGCAACACTCGCGCGCCGACCCCTGGCATCGGGAGCCGCCACCGCAGCTAAAGGAACACGATTAGACAGACGCTCAACATTCAGTATGTTGAGCCCATGCCGTGAGGTGACCGAACTGACGGCCGCGAGCTGCTCTGCGCTTAAGGCCTTAGTGAGCAGGGTCAAGATGTAGCGTGGTTGACCCTGCTGATCTACCCACTGCTCATAGGCATCTTCGCGGACCGGACTCAGACGCAGCGTGACACCGCGCTCAAGCGCCAGAGCCTCTACCTCGGCAATAATGGCATGCCTCAACTCCTCATCCGCAGGCAAGCGCACCAGCAGACTCAACACCAGCTGGTTATGGACTATTGCCTGGCCGATATCGAGGACCTGGGTCGTAACCTTTGCCAGCACCTGCGTGAGCTCAGACATCAAGCCAACCCGGTCCTGACCGGAGATATTCAGCAAAACCAGTCGCTGAGATTGGGCACCTGGTGCATCTGGTGCCTCAAGCTCCGTCTTGTTCATTGTGATCCCGGTAGTTTTGTCGCAGGCCACCCATCATACTATCGGCCGCCGAAGCTGTGGCGATTGCAACCTAAGCATTGCCACTCAGGCTCTGTCCACCAATCAACCTGTTCGAGGTCAGTATCTCTTACTCTGCACCCAGGCGTTTCAACCAACTGTCGCAGAGAGCTCAGTTGGGCTGCGTAGCTGTGCTGAGCATATTAGTGTTGAGCGGCCTGCTATGGCTCACGCAAGATAGAAAAGCCGGTGAGCGCCACCTTCATCAGTATGGCGGCATGGTGGCCGAGCAGCTTACCCGGCTCAGTAAGGATGCGATGGTCCGCGGAGACACCATCGCTCTAAACGTGCTGGCCGAGCAGGTTGCCAGCGACGACGCCATAGCCTCAGTAACCATCTATTCAACGGATGGACGCACACTTGCAAGCTACGGTGAAGCACCGACCAGCGGCAACGAAACGCACGAATTCAACCGGCCAATCCAACTGGCAGAAGCCACCGCCGGATTCGTCCGTGTCACGCTAAGCTCAATGGCATTTGCGCCCGCCTCCGATTCGCCATGGCTCTTGCGATGGCTTACACAAGCTTGGCGCTCACTCGCCAGCCTGTTACTCGCAGGCCTCTGTCTGTGGGGCACAGTCGTTTGGCTCACTCGAAAGCCTCTCAACCACAGTCTTACTCTTGACGATCACACCCCCACTCAAGGCGTACTGCTGCTCGCTATCCGGCTATTTAACAGCTCAGAAATGAGCACCGCTCGCAGAGACGCCTTAATGGACGCAGCCGAGTCTCGAATAACAGACGTGGCAGGAATATATGGGGCACAAGTTCTACCGATCGAGCCCGGCGCTCTTGCAGCAGTATTTGCGGCCGACGAGAGGGAAGATCAGCGCTTTCAGGCTGCCTGCGCCGGACTCGCCATTGCTCAATTGTGCAATCAACCCGGTGGTGCACGGTACAGATACTCACTGCAGCAGACCCAAATAACAGCGGCTAACGGGAGTGACTCGCATCTCGCCCACGCTTCGGGCTACAGTGAAGACGTTATCGCAGACTCTATGCTCTACGCCGCCTTGGCTCGCGACAACACTATTGCAGTGAGCGCCGCCTACGCTCGCGCCCTTGAACGGCCAGAGCGATTTGATCTCACGCGTGAGCACAGCCCCGCTCTTGCGAATCTGCAAACCGAGAGTGCGAAGGATTATTTCCTGCTAAGCGGCGCTAACGCAGCTACAGAATCCATGCTCAACCAGCAAGTCGAAGCTCTAACCAGCTAGAACATCTACTCCACCGTTAGGCGATCGACCTTCTGAAAACCTCTGGGCAACTTTCTGCCACGCCGGGCTCGCTCACCAATGTAGTGCTCCAAATCCTTGAACTTAATGCGGTGGTGGCGTGCACCGGCATAAACCACAAGCTGCTGACTCGGTCGATATACAACAGCCGCAATCACAAACTCTTCGCCAGCCTTAAAAGCGGACGAGGGAATGTTAATGATCTTGTTGCCCTTGCCGCGACTCATTTCTGGTAGATCCGCCAACGGGAACAGCAATAAATGCCCCGCGCTGGACGCTGCAGCGACATAGGCATCGCTTACGTCTTCGTCGCCCGACGGGTCAAATACAAACGGGGGTAAAGACTGTCCTCCTTTTGGTACATTCAACAGCGCTTTACCAGCTTTGTTTTTAGTCACAAGATCTTCTAGCCGACCGACAAAGCCATAGCCTGCGTTACTTGCTAGAAGCAATCTGCTCCGGGGCGAACCCATTGCCACACCCACAAAGGTTGCGCCTTCTGGCGGTTTAAGTCTGCCGGTAAGAGGCTCACCCAGGCTGCGCGCCGAAGGTAAGGTATGAGGCGTTACAGAATACGAACGGCCCGTGCTATCGAGAAAGGACAACAGTTCATTACTGCGGCCTCGTGTCGAAGCAAAGTACTTGTCCCCGCCTCTATAATTTAGCTCTTCGGCAACTACCTCATGGCCTTTCGCAGCACGAACCCAGCCTTTGGCGGAGAGCACCACAGTGATTGGGTCGTTGCTTACTAACTCTTCTTCCGCAAAAGCCTCAGAGTCTTCGACCTCAATCAGTTCGCAGCGTCGCTCGTCGCCAAATTCTTCAGCTACCTCTAAAAGCTCTTTCTTCATGAGCGTAGTCATGCGAGCTTTTGAACCCAGTATCTTGGCTAGTCCGCCCCGCTCTTTCTTGAGTTCTTTCTGTTCGGTAGTGAGTTCAATCTCTTCAAGTTTTGCCAAACGTCGCAAACGCAGATTCAGAATCGCTTCGGCCTGAATGTCGCTAATTTTAAACGCCTTCATTAGCGCTGGCTTGGGTTGATCTTCCGTTCGGATAATCCGAATAACCTCATCGATGTTGAGGTAGGCGACTAACAACCCTTCAATGATATGTAATCGATCATCAATCTTGTCGACACGAAATTGAATGCGTCTGGTAACCACTTCACGCCGAAATGTGAGCCACTGTTTGAGCAGCCCGACTAACCCCAGGGTTTGTGGCCGCTGATCCAGACCGATCATGTTGAAGTTGGCGCGAGCGGTCTTCTCGAGATCGGTGGTCGAGAAAAGATGACTCATAAGGCGTTCGGTATCGACGCGGTTCGAGCGCGGCACCAGAACAATTCGAATGGGGTTCTCATGATCGGCTTCATCACGAACGTCCACCAGCATTGGCAGTTTTTTCGCCTGCATTTGTGCCGCAATCTGCTCACTCACTTTTGCGGGTGATGCCTGATAGGGCAGAGCCGTAATTACTACTTCACCATCTTCTATATGAAATCGTGCACGCGAACGAATACTCCCACGGCCAGTTACATACATCTCGCGAATTTCCTCGCGGGGCGTGACTATATACGCACCAGACGGATAGTCCGGCGCTTGCACATGAGTCATCAAATCATCGACAGTCGCTTTTGGTTTGTCGAGCAGGTGAATACAGGCACTTACCACTTCATTGATATTGTGTGGCGGTATATCCGTGGCCATTCCAACGGCAATACCACTACTGCCATTGAGCAATACAAACGGCAATCGAGCAGGTAACAAGCGTGGCTCGTCCAATGAGCCATCAAAGTTCTGCTGGAAATCTACAGTGCCTTGACCCAGCTCAGACAGAAGCAATGAGGCATAACGAGATAACCGAGATTCGGTGTAGCGCATCGCAGCAAAAGACTTGGGATCATCCGGCGCCCCCCAGTTACCCTGACCATCCACAAGCGGATAACGGAATGAGAATGGTTGCGCCATTAACACCATGGCTTCGTAGCAAGCGCTATCACCGTGGGGATGAAATTTTCCGAGCACGTCGCCCACTGTGCGCGCAGACTTTGCGTATTTTGCAGTTGCGTTCAACCCAAGCTCAGACATAGCGTAAATGATGCGGCGCTGCACTGGTTTGAGCCCATCCGAGAGATGGGGCAGTGCCCGGTCATTGATCACGTACATCGAATAGTCGAGGTACGCTTTCTCGGTATAGTTATGCAGTGGCAGCGAGTCGAAATCGCTACTTTCTAAATCCATCGAGCTAACCTTTGGTTATCAGTTTGTGTTGTCGCCAATCAGAACGTCAATCGACAAGCGTCAATCTATAAGTGCTTTGTCGCCGTTCTTCTCAAGCCAGGTTCGACGATCTGATGCGCGCTTCTTGTTGAGCAACATGTCCATCACTTCGTGAGTCTTCTTTGGATTATCAAGACTTAGTTGCTTAAGCTGTCGAGTGTCGGCCGCCATAGTTGTCTCACGTAATTGCAAGGGGTTCATCTCACCCAGACCCTTGAAACGCTGCACGACCAGCTTGCCCTTTTTCTTTTCTTTTTCTATGCGATCAAGCGCTGCCGTTTTTTCGGCCTCATCCAGCACGTAAATCACTTCCTTGCCGATATCGATACGGTAGAGCGGCGGCATGGCTACAAAAACATGGCCCTGCACTACCAATTCAGTGAAGTGTTTAATAAACAATGCGCACAGAAGAGTTGCAATGTGCGCACCGTCCGAATCGGCATCTGCCAGAATGCACACCTTGTTGTACCGCAAGCCTGACAGATCGTTGGAGCCCGGGTCGACACCCACGGCAACCGCGATATCGTGCACTTCCTGAGAGCTGAGCACCTGAGCCGAATCAACTTCCCAGGTGTTGAGAATCTTGCCGCGCAGAGGCATTACCGCTTGATATTCGCGGTCGCGGGCTTGCTTGGCCGAACCGCCAGCTGAATCACCCTCAACCAAAAACAGCTCGGATCGTTCCGGGTCGCCGGAAGAACAGTCTGCCAGCTTGCCCGGTAGAGCAGGCCCCGACGTGATCTTTTTTCGAGCCACCTTCTTGCTGGCCTGAATGCGTTTTTGGGCGTTACTAATAACAAGCGCAGCAATGGCTTCGCCGCCCTGGGCATGCTGGTTAAGCCAAAGGCTAAACGCATCCTTGGCAATACCCCCAATAAAGGCCACCGAATCCCGCGATGACAGGCGTTCTTTGGTTTGCCCACTAAACTGCGGATCATTGAGCTTCACCGACAACACATAGGCGCAATGCACCCAGAGATCATCACCTGTAAGTTTGACCCCCCGAGGCAACAAATCCCTGAACTCACAAAATTCTCGCAATGCCTCTAGTAAGCCACTGCGCAGGCCATTGACATGGGTGCCCCCCTGAGGGGTTGGAATGAGGTTTACGTAACTCTCGGTGATGAGTTCGCCGCTGCCTTCGACAACCCATTGCAAGGCCCATTCGACAGCCTCGCTCTTACTTTCGATGGAGTGCTCGAACGGCTCCGCGGGCAACGCTTCTTTGGCTTCAAGCGCACCCACAAGGTAGCCACTCAAACCGTCGGCAAACAACCACTCTTCGTTCTGCTTTTTGTCAGCCTCAACCCGAATACTAATCCGCAACCCTGGACACAGAACGGCCTTGGCCCGCAACAGGTGCTTCAGCCGCGACACCGATATCTTCGCTGAATCAAAGTACTTCTTGTTAGGCAGAAAGGTAACCTTCGAGCCCGTGTTGCGCTTGCCAATGGTATCTACCACTTTCAGCTTGGTTTTGGGATCGCCATTCTCGTAACGCTGGTGATGCACTTTGCCGCCGCGCTTAATCTCTACTTCGAGCCACTTCGACAGGGCATTAACAACAGACACGCCAACGCCGTGCAGTCCGCCCGAGAAGTTGTAATTCGAATCATCAAATTTGCCGCCCGCATGGAGCCGCGTAAGAATTAGCTCAACGCCAGATACTTTTTCTTCGGAGTGTATGTCGACGGGCATCCCCCGCCCGTCATCCTGAACCTCAATGGAGCCGTTCTTGTACAGCATCACCTCAATACTGGTGGCTTTACCCGCAAGCGCTTCATCTACGCTGTTGTCGACGACCTCCTGCACCAAATGATTTGGGCGAGAGGTTTCGGTGTACATGCCAGGCCGGCGCTTGACCGGATCTAGGCCTGAGAGTACCTGCAGAGAGTCTGCGGAGTAGCTCTGATCAGCCATTAGGGAAAATTCCTCAAAAAAAAATCAACTCACTGCTCTTTACTCACCGGAGGGAAGCCGGAAACGATCCTTCGACAAGCCGCGAAACCTGAGTCTCGATCTTGCCGTCTGGCATAAGCGTTATCCATCGGCACCCCGGTGGCCGCGTATCGAGCGCAAACTGGCGAACCAGAGGTTTGAATTGCACACAGGTGGAGGGTGTACCGTAGAGCACAAGGTCACCGATTTCCAAACGCACCGACTGATGCACATGGCCAAACAGGATACCACGAACACGGCCGTCAGCCGCCAATTGCTCAAGCAATTGGCTGCCGTTGGCAACGCGCCCATGATCCAGTGGAGAGGCTAATTCGAGGGGCGGATGGTGGAGCGCAACAAGGATGTGGCTCGCATCAGACGCAGCCAGAGCAGCGGCAAGACGCTCAAGCTCGGCGGAGGAAACTTCACCGCCTTCTTGCCCGGGAACGTGCGAATCGAGGGCGAGTATTTGCCAATCATTGTGCGGCGATTCCTGAGTATCAAAGAGTTCAGGTGCAAGCTCTGGTTCGTCGTGGTTGCCGGGCAAGCAGACCAGTTTTCCGGAATAACGCTCACGAATCTGCGCAACGAGCACCGCATAGGCATCAGGGTGTGGCTCTTGTGCGATATCGCCGGTGACCAGCAGCAAATCAGGCTGGCGTTCTGCAAGGGCCATGTCGAGAACGGCGGCCAGTGACGCCCGGGTATCAACGCCAGCGAGCCGGCCGCTTCCAGATGAGAATAGGTGGGTATCCGTTATCTGCAGAATGCAGGCGCTAGTGGCCAATCGCTACCTGCTCTGCGGCGAGCCCATAGCGCAGGCACATCGCGAGATATTCGCCCAAAAAGCGATTCACTTGAGCCTTCTCGTCCCGGGCCCGCATGCGCGGATTGGGATATTCGTAGACTTCTTTAAAACGGGTTTCATTGCGTACTTCGACCACTTCGGCTGATTGGGCATCATGGTACAAACGAATGAGCATCGTCGGCGGCGCCAGATTAAGGGATACACCGGCGACATCGACGGAAGTGGCTATCTGGGTGAATCTGACCAGCGTCGTATAGCGGCTACGCTCAACCAGCTCGACCAACAGATCAACCTGGCCGCCCGGCATATCCAGCGCAAATTCAGAGATATCGGCCGGTTTGGACTCTGGATCAAAGCCATTCTGGCCATCCCCCGGCGCACAGAGCGCCGGCGCCAGCGCCAGCAGGCGGGCGTAATTAGCGTCACACTCAGCCATGTGGGCGCCGAGGTCCATGGAATATCGTTTGCGCATCTGTCTCTTGTTGAACGGTTAAAAAACGGCCACTAAGCGTCGGAAAAAGGCTAGAAAATAGCCGGAATCTGCAACTTTTTGGCTTGGGGACACTGCCTGCCCAGACCCTTTGGGTCAAGTTGCAATCTGCTGAGCGCCGACAGCAAACCGCCGAGCGGCAGTTTTCAGTGCTCTACCAGCCTCAGTTCACAAAATCGTACAAAATTCGTGGGCATAAGTTGGCATTTCACCGTCAGCGCTTCTGATAGACTCTGGCTGGTCTGGTGGCAACATTAGACAGCTTGGCCCCGGACAGACACGCCACACATAAGCGCGTGCGTCCCGGGCCGTTAATAGACATGGACACGCTTCACCAGCGACTTGCAGTACAAACAGATTCGTTCCAGGCATCCGCCCTAAAAATCGAACAAACTGCCCGATCAAGGTGATGGTCTAAGACGGACAGGACTGCAGTGCAAAAAGTGCAATTATTATTTGTCGGCTTAATTGCGGGCATTCTCTCGAGCGCAAGCCTTACAGCGCATGCGGTTGACCTAAGCTCGGTATACGAAATAGCGCGCGTTAACGATCCGGTGATCGGAGCAGCGCGGCTCGGCTTTGAGGCACAGCAGCAGGCTGCCCCTCAAACCCGCTCTGCACTTTTGCCGTCGATCAGTTTGAACGGCAACACCCGGTGGAACGAGCGGAACTTTTTGGTTCCCAACGATGAAGCCGTTGCCGCTGCGGCTGCCCAGGCTGAGGCTGATGGAGGGGTTGGGATTAATCCCGACCAGGACTTCAACACCCATGGCTGGAACGCACAGTTGCGTCAGAGTGTATTTAACCTTGCTAACTGGCACACCTGGCGCAGCAGTAAAGCACAGGTCAAGGCGGCCCAATGGGACCTCGCCGCGACCGAACAAGAGTTATTGGTGCGAGTGGCCACCGCCTATCTCAACGTACTGCGCGCACAGGATTTCCTGGATTCATCAGTTGCACAGGAAGCTGCCGTGAAGCGGCAGTTAGAGCAAGTGCAGCAACGCTTCGATGTTGGCCTGGTTGCCATCACCGACGTACTCGAATCCACGGCAATTTACGACAATGCCGTCGTCCAACGTATTCAGGCAGACGGTGATCACGATAACTTTTTCGAAACGCTAACAACGCTCACCGGCGAGCCCTTTGCAGAGCTGTCAAAACTCTCTGAACAATTGCCAATAGTGTCGCCCGCACCTGCAAGCTCGGAAGACTGGGTGATAGCGGCGCTGGGCAATAACTTCGGAATTCTATCAGCGCGAGCCACAGTGAGCTCTGCGCGACGCATGCTGAGAGCACGACGAGCTGATCACATGCCGACTATCGACGCCAGCTACTCGTTTAACCATAACGTCGACGACTCGGTGGGGTTCTTTGGCGCCGGCACCAAAGTTAACCAGGATATCTACGCGCTAGAGATGAACCTGCCTATTTACCAGGGCGGCTTCAAGACCGCCCGTTCACGCGAAGCGAAGGCGCGCTTCCGCCAGGCAACCATGCAGCTTGAAAACCAGAACCGCTCTGTGGCGCGCGACGTACGCAACCTCTACCGATCAGTGACTACCGACGTCATTCGAGTTAAAGCGCGATTGAAAGCCATTAGATCCAGCGAATCAGCACTCGAGGCTACGGAGACCGGATATGAAGTCGGTACCCGCAACATCGTCGATGTTTTGCAGGCTCAGCAACGCCTTTACAGCGCCCAGTTCGATTACGCTGATTCTCGTTACACCTACGTGCTCAACTTGCTGCGTTTAAAACAGGCGGCAGGCACACTGACGCCGCAAGATCTTGCGGACATCAATGCGTTCACGAACAGCAGCGACACCGTAGAGAGGCTTGCCTCAATGCGGCGCCGTCTGGGCAACAATTCGGGCTAACTGACGCCGCAACCGCTCGGTGGCACCTGAGTGTTCGGCGACTAGCGCTGCCGCGCGTTCGCCCTGTTGCTTGCGCTCAATGTCATCACTCAGTAACGCGAGCACCTGCGCGCTGATCTGCTGAGCATCAGTCACCCTATGCAGGCAGCCCGCCTCAGCAAACTTTTCACAAACCGTCAAAAAGTTATGGCGTCCGGCCCCCATTAACACGGGAAGTTTGGCAACCGCCGCCTCGATCGGGTTGTGGCCACCAATATCCACCAGGCTTCCGCCCACGAAGGCGACCTGTGCAAGCCCATAGAGCGAGCGCAATAGACCCATCACGTCAGCAATCAGGACCTCGGGTTTCTCGGCCCCAACTTTCTCGGTTGGAGAAATAGGTAAACTGGCCCCGTTTTTTAGCCAGTCGGAAAGTCTGGCGGTTGAGAATTGAGTGGCCGCTAGCTCGTAGACCTCGGTAAAGCGCTCAGGGTGTCGCGGTACCAAAATTAGGCACGCGTCGGGCTCCTGTTCGAGCACTTGCCGATGCGCATCCAGCACTATCGGGTCTTCTCCCTTGTGGGTGCTACCCGCTATCCAGACGGGTCGTTTGGCCAATCCTGCTTTGGTCTGAATCAAGCGCAATTGCTCCGCCTGCTCGGCGACAACAGGCACATCCACCACATCAAACTTAAGGTTACCCACCACCTCTACCTGAGTACCTGATGCACCCAACTCGCGAAAGCGCTGTGCATCCGCGGGATACTGGCACGCAATCCAGCTAAGATCGCCTAACACAGGATTGAGTAGTGGTCGTACCTTGCGGTAGCCGCGGGCTGAACGTTCAGAGAGCCTTGCGTTAATCAGTGCTATCGGAATGTCTCGTCGGGCACTTAGAGTAATCATGTTGGGCCAGATTTCAGTCTCCACAAGCACGAGCGCCCGGGGACGCGTTGCGTCCAGAAAGCGTCGCACTGAATCGGAAAAATCGTAGGGCGCATAGCAGTGCGCCACAGAATCACCCAACAGCCTCGTAACCTCTGCGCTGCC
Source organism: uncultured Pseudomonadales bacterium (assembly GCA_964519335.1). Lineage (GTDB taxonomy): Bacteria > Pseudomonadota > Gammaproteobacteria > Pseudomonadales > Azotimanducaceae > JALZVT01. Next base: position 20,931 of record CAZFIA010000003.1, on the reverse strand, counting down.
GGTAGGCGTCATCGTTGTCACCAGCACGGGTATGTTTTGCTCCGCAAGGTCGGCAACAAGCTTATTGATTAGCGGCGCTGCTGCTATTGTCTCGCCGGCAGAAACCGTGTGAAACCAGAGCGCGCCACAAGGTATACCGGCGGGCACATGACCAAAGCGCTCTGCCGTACGCTCACCGTAAGCGGCCGACTGGCGCGCCCGCCACTTTAGGCGCAGATGCACAAAGGGCCGAACAAGAACAAGCAGCAGTGAATAGATCGCGCGCATGGCGCAAGCATACAGGCAGCGTACAATGCGCCCTACTCCCTTCCACCCCGCAAGTAAAATAGACGATGAAATGACCACAGCCGCGGATTCAGCGCTAGATCCAGATCAGTTCGTTTGTGATGTTGCCATAATCGGCGGCGGCGTCGCTGGCTTATGGTTGCTCAACCTGCTGATCAATCGCGGCTATAACGTTCTGCTATTCGAGGCGGAGGCGCTGGGCAACGCGCAGACGATTGCCTCTCAGGGCATGATTCACGGCGGCATTAAATACGCGCTGGGTGCCGCACTAACCGGCGCCTCCGAAGCCATCGCCCGCATGCCCGACCGTTGGCGTCGCTGCCTGCAAGGGAGCGGCGAGGTTGATCTGTCCAACGTGTCAGTGGTCGCCCGCAACTACCACATGTGGTCAGACGGAAAATTGGGCAAGCTGAGCAGTTTCTTTGCTAGCCACGCTCTACGGGGCCGGGTAGAGGCGCTCGAAAAAGGAGATTTCCCAGAGGTTTTTCAGACACCGATGTTTAACGGCACAGTGCACGCGCTGAATGACCTGGTGTTGGATGTAAACAGCTTGCTCAAGGCGCTGAGCGCCCATCACCTCGATAAGATTGTGCCAGGGCGCGTAACAGACACAAACTTCGATGCAGATGGCAAGCTAAGCTCACTTCAACTCAAGACCGGTCAGAACATTCGCGCCAATCAGTTCATCTTCAGCGCGGGTGCTGGTAATACCGCCTTCTCAGATGCCCTTCGCGCAGCAGGCCACAGCCACGCACCGGCCACTCAGCTTCGGCCGTTGCACCAGGCATTTGTTGTACACCCAGACTTGCAAGAATTGAACGCGCACTGCATCACAGGAATCCGCCGCGCCGAGCCGCGCCTGACCATTACAACCCACCCGCTGGATTCTGAGACTTCAGACCAACCTATCGGTTGGTACATAGGCGGGCACCTGGCAACAGCCGGTGTAAAACGCAATACGGAAGCCCAGATTGCCGTAACGCGACAAGAGCTTGCATCAACGCTGCCATGGATTGACTGGTCGATCGCATCAATTAGTACGCTGCGCATCGACCGAGCCGAACCGCGCCAGCATTTGAGCACCAAGCCTGATGAGGCCTGCACGATGCGCTGCGGAAACGCGATGCTCTGCTGGCCAACTAAACTCAGTCTGGTACCCGATCTTGGCGATCAGGTGCTAAACAGTATCGAGCCACCGGCCGATTCGGCCAATCTCACACACCTGGTGAGGTCTGATCCTGGCACTGGGGCATCAAGAGTGCCCGTGGCCGAGCCACCATGGCTGCGGTCCTAGTTCGATGACCCCGACAGACAAAGAACTAGAAGACGCCAACACAAAAACCCTCGTGCCCAAACGGCGTCTGGGCGCTACCGGGCAACTGGTTTCATTGCTGGGCCTTGGACTCGTAAAGATTGGTCGCAACGAAGGTGTAAAGTATCCCGCGAGTTTCGAGCTGCCAACCGATGATCAGGTGGTTGAACTTTTACGCGAGGCACACCGGTTGGGTATCACGTTGCTTGACACCGCACCCGCCTACGGCAGCAGCGAACAGCGCCTGGGTCAGGCGTTGCAGGAGCTTCCTGAACTAAATCACGACTGCGTAATCAGTAGCAAAGTGGGCGAGCGCTTTGTTAACGGCAAGTCGACCTTTGATTTTTCTGAATCTGCGATAAAGCGCAGCGTAGAGCAGACCCTCAAACACCTGCACCGCAGCAAACTGGATGTCGTTTTGCTGCACTCATCTGGCGACGACGAAACCGTACTAAAAGAGCACCAACCCCTGGCCACCTTGCAGCAACTGCAGTACGAGGGTCAGATAGGCGCCTGCGGCTTCTCAGGCAAAACTCTAACGGGAGGCCGACTCGCCCTCGAACTTGGCGCTGAAGTGTTGATGATTACTCTCAATGAAGAAGAGCGCCGGGAGTTACCCCTGTTAAAGGAGGCAGAAGCTTGCGGTGCTGGCGTTCTTATCAAGAAGCCCATCTCCAGCGGCTACGGCGCGCCCTCTGTTTTGCCAATTACGGCGCAACTGAGCATCTCCTCGCTAGTAGTGGGGTCTTTGAACCGCGCCCACCTGCGTGAAAATGCACGGCTGCTACAAGACAGTTAAATGCGCGGCTAGCTAGTTTCTCGAAGCCGATCGACAATAGCCGTAGTAGACAGGTTATCAACGAGCGAGAGCACTTTAACCTCGCCGCCATAACCACGCACAATATCTACACCCACCACGGTCTCCGTCGTGTAATCACCACCTTTTACGAGCACCTCGGGTTGCAGAGCACGCAGCAGATCTTCTGGCGTGTCTTCGGCAAACGACACTACCCAGTCCACGGCACTAAGGGCAGCCAACACCTGTGCTCTGCGCCCAAGAGCATTAACCGGTCGTCCCTGGCCCTTTAGCCGTGTCACAGATTCATCCGCGTTTATCGCAACCACCAGGCGATCACCCAGTGCGCGAGCCTCCTGCAGATAGGCCACATGGCCCGCGTGCAAAATGTCAAAGCAACCGTTGGTAAAAACAATTTTCTGGCCTGACCCGCGAGCGCGATCCGCAAATTCGAGTAACTGATCGAGTTGCAGCAAACCCCGATCGCTGCGCCCCTCCCTTTCAGCCAGGGCTCGCAGCTCTGGAGCAGACACAGCAACTGTCCCCGTACGAGTTACCGCGATGCTGGCCGCAAGATTGGCAAGCCTTGTTGCAGGGCGAACCGACATGCCGCCCGCAATGGCACAGGCCAGAGTTGCGGCAACCGTGTCTCCTGCGCCTGTCACATCAAAAACGTCAACCCGGCGCGCAGGGACCTGCAGCGGTGCTGACCCACCGTCGGCTACAATCAGGCCACGGGAGCCGCGCGTCACCACTAGCGCTCCTATGTCGTTGTCGGCCCGCAATTTTTCCAACGCTGCGGGCAGTTCGCCATCGTCTGGCATTGGCTCAAGCCACTGTCGCAACTCTACTTCGTTGGGTTTAACCAGCGCAGCACCGGCGAACGCTGACAACGGCTTATGCTTGGGATCAACAATAACGGGGGCGTTGGCTTCGGTTGCAGCCATGATCAATGGCTGAGCATCTACAATAGTGCCCTTCTCGTAGTCTTCGATAACCAGGGCCTGCACACCCGCACTATCATCAGTTTCGGCCGCAGTCAGGACGCTGGCTAGGCGGTAATGCAAGTCGCTCGCCGCATCAGAAGGCACCTGGGTTTCAAAATCGGCTCGCAACAACTGTTGCTGCTGAGAAATCACCCGCACCTTGGTAATGGTCGAGAAGTTTTGGGCGACGACAAATTCGCAGGCAACACCAGCCGCACCCAGGGTTGCACGCAGATTCTCTGCGGCCGCATCGTCGCCAACCACACCAATCAGCGTACAGCGCGCTCCCAGGGCTGCAACATTAAGGGCAACGTTGGCGGCGCCGCCAGGACGATCTTCAACGCGTTCGACATCAACAACGGCAACCGGCGCCTCCTGCGAGACGCGCTCCGCAGCGCCATACCAATAGCGATCTACCATGACGTCGCCAACAACAACAACGTGAGACTCCGCCAGATTTGGCAAGCTAGGCAGTGCGCTTGTGGCCGTCACAGTGGTTTCCCTGCAAAAACGCGCACCCTACCACAGCCGCAAGTATAGAATTGGCTCCCTGTCATCTCCGGCAAGCCCATGAGTTCAAGAGCCCGCAATAAACCAAGACCACTTTGGCACCCAGCGCTTTGGCCAAGTTGGCTGGCTGTCGGACTCGGCTGGTTGCTGACTCGACTACCAACCAAAGCGCAGGTCAGGCTGGGTTCCGCGCTTGGCATCGCTTTTTGGAGCGTCGCCAAAGGTCGCCGCCAGGTGGCCTTAACAAATCTCAAGCTGTGTTTTCCGGAACATAACGACCAACAGCGAAAATTGCTCGCAAAGTCAGTCTTTGCCAACCTGGGCGTAGCGATGATGGAAACCCTGTGGACATGGCTCGGCAATCAGCACAATAACTCCGCTCATGTAGCTCGCACCGACATTGATGGACTGGAAATTCTGCAAGAAGCGCATGCTCAAGGCCGCGGGGTGCTGTTGATTGGCGCACATTTGATGGCGCTGGATATTATCTCCCCAAGGCTATCGCAGGAAGCGCAGGTAGATGTCATATACCGCTACAACAAGAATCCAGTAATACAATGGCTGATGGTTCGAGGCCGGGGACGCTACTACCCTAATGTCATTGAGCGCGAGGACACGCGAGCGATTCTGCAAAGTCTCAAAGACGGCAACATCCTCTGGTACGCCGCCGATCAGGACTACGGCGCCAAACACTCCGTATTCGCAAAGTTTTTTGGGGTACCCGCCGCGACCATTACGGGGTCGGCTCGACTCGCCAGGTTTCGCGGTTCACCGGTGGTGATCATGAGTCAACACAGAGATCTGGCGGCACACGAATGGACAATTCGCTTTGAGGTAGGACCTAAAAACTATCCCACCGATAAAGCTGTGCCTGACGCACAGACAATCGATGCACAGGCAATCAACGACGCCATAGAAAAGGCCATTCGACGGACCCCTGAGCAGTATCTTTGGCTACATCGACGGTTTAAGACGCGGCCAGCGGGCGAGCCAAAACTGTACTAGCTCGTTTCTGTCCAGTTAGGCCTGGACCAGTTCGGCAAGCGTACTGGTTAATGCTTGCGGAGAGAATTTTTCCAACGCGCGCTCCCGGTTGCTCACCCGATTGGCAGAGGCTTCGTGCAGAGCTTTGGCAACCAGAGCGGGTTCGTTCGCTTCAAAGTAGGTGGCCCTTTCGCCGAGTACCCAACCTGGACCCGGCGCCCGGCTAGCAACCACCGGCACGTCCGCAAGCATCGCCTCTAAAGCCACCATACCAAAGGCCTCTAGATCAGAGGCAGGGAACAACAACAGATCAAACGCTCGCAGATAGCGCGTCGCGTGCGCAACGAAGCCACTAAAACTGGCAGAAATTCCTAGCTCGCTCGCCCGCTTTTCCAACCGTGGCCGCAAAGGGCCGTGACCGACAAACAGTAAGCGGGCCTTTCCCTCATAGGTTTTCGCAAATTCACTAAATCCTTCGAGCGCCAAGGGGGTGTTCTTCTTTCGGTGCAAGCGTCCAAGAACGCCCACCACTAGTTCATCTCCAGCAACACCCAGGTGCTCCCGAGCGACAGCCCTCGAAACACGGTGCTGATCCTGCTCTGCCGCATCCAGTGCATTGGGCACCACCCAAGGCGTCTTAAGCTCCTGGGCAACAGCCGGCGAAACGCCCGCCAATAAGACTCTGCGTTCTCGGAGCTTCAGCCGCAATCGGCGCCAACCCGAGTCCAGCAAACCAAACTCATGGGCGACTAGTACTTCAGATGGCGCAGTTAAACCCGCACCCCGAGCCACCCGCAGACTGCGGTAGCGATGAAACAAACAGAGTTTTTGCGGGTGCAGGTGGCGCAAATGGTGCAGCCCTGCCGGATCTTCAGGACCATCCATGTAGTAACGGTCATCTTCAACCGGCGAAAACTGGACCCGCCTGTCCGGCGAGTGCAAGAACACCGTGTGGGATGTCCAGCCGAGTTCCCTCGCAGCAGCTGAGTGACTGCGACAGATATCACTGAACGGCGCCTTATCGTAGGGGCAAATCTGCAACAAGTCGGGCGCATTGGTCATCAGTGTTGCTCAGGGCGCTTGGTAACCAGGTAGTCTTCAAGCACCAGGTACTCAAGATCTGACCCGTAGAACATATTGAGAGCATCGTCAGGCGTACAAACCACTGGCTCGCCACGGCGATTTAGCGACGTATTCAGCACAACGCCGTTGCCGGTGCGCTCTTCCATTGCCTTGAGTAACCCATGATAGCGCGGGTGGGCCTCCGCGGTCACAATCTGCACACGGGCTGTGCCGTCCTCATGCACTACCTCGGGAATTCGCGACTTCCAGGCTTCATTAACATCGAAAGTAATCGTCATGAAGGGAGCAGGATGATCCGTCTGTATGAGATCAGCGGCAACCTCTTCGAGGATGCTCGGACAAAACGGTCGCCACCGCTCGCGAAACTTGATTTGCTCATTGATTCGGTCGGCGATGCCAGGTGCGTCGGGGCATCCCAAGATACTTCGGCCACCGAGCGCGCGCGGACCGAATTCCATCCGGCCCTGAAACCATGCCACCGGATTGCCGGCGGCCAAAATATCTGCTGTCTCGTTGATCACATCATCTAGCTTTCGAAACTCTGGCTTCTCTCTGCGCGCCTCGAGCGATTCAAGACAAAGTTCGTTGCCATACCGCGGTCCAAGGTACACGTGATTCATGCGGGAGCAGTGCTCGCCACGCTCGGAGGCAACCCAGGTCGCAGCACCCAACGAAGTGCCAGAGTCACCAGACGCGGGCTGCACAAACAGCTCTTGCACGTCGTCCCGCGCAACAATTCGCTGATTCAGTTTGACGTTAAGTGCACCGCCCCCAGCAAAGGCAAGCATCCCTGTATCCGCCAGCACTTCACCGAGATAGCGTTCCATAAGCGCAAGACTCACATCCTCAAACAACTTCTGCATAGAGGCCGCGTAATGAACGTAAGGTTCATCAGCGACATCGCCGTGGCGGCGAGGACCCAACCAATCGATAAGCTTGTCGCTAAAGTAGAAACTCTGGTCGTGATCCTTGTGGCGGCGCAAACCGACGGTGTTTACTAGCCTGGTGTCGACCTTAAAGCCGTCCGGGGTGAGTTGAATGAGCTTTGACAGATCGTATTTCGACGGGTCGCCATAAGGCGCCATTCCCATCACCTTGTACTCGCCATCGAGCATCTCAAAGCCAAGGAACTCAGTTATCGCACCGTACACCCCGGAAATGGAATCGGGATCATAGAACTCCTTGAGACGGTGAATCTTGCCGTTTTCACCGTAGCCAAAGAAGGTGGTGGCGTATTCGCCCTTGCCGTCGATGGTCATGATTGCGGTTTTGTCGCTGAACCCACTCAGGTGGTAGGCAGAGGACGCGTGGGCCAAATGATGTTCGACCGGCACAAATTCTGTCCGATCCCAGTCGATGCCTAACTCGCCGCCTAACTCGTGCACCCGGGATCGGTTGCGGCGAAAGCGTCGATTGCCGTTAAAAAGCGCATCCAGACCCCGGTCCGGGGCATACCAGTAGCGTTTGGCATAATGCCAACGAGCCGGACTTGCCAGGCCAATGGGCGCATAGGGGAATGCCACAGCATCGATTTGATCCGCTGCTATACCACCTTCGCGAAGGCAGAACCGCGCGGCCTCAAGGGGCAATTTGTTCTTCGCGTGCTTATCTCGGATGAACCGTTCTTCTTCAGCAGCGGCAACGACTTCGCCATCGACCAGCAGAGCGGCCGACGAATCGTGATTGAGAGCACCGGACAATCCAAGAATGATCAAGGGATCTTCAACTCGCTGCGTGGTCGGAACGGCGCGTACTATACCTAAGGTAGCTGAATATGGGCGTAACGGATCAGCCTGGCATTCTAGAAACTGATGAGTCCATAAGCGAACCCAGGCGCCGCTGCAATTCGGGTGTAACCGCGAAGTTGCGCAACAGACGTCGGCAATCTTGCTCATGGCCATTACGGATGGCTCTCCGCCACGCTGGCATTCGCATCGAATCCAGATCGATAAGCGTTAAACATCCGCTTTCCGCGTTCCAAAGAAAATTGCTGGCTTTGGTATCCCCGTGGACGAGTCCTTCCGCTGCCAACTGACCAAGCAGCCCCAACAATTTTTGGCTCATCCGCTCGAAAGCATCGGAGGCAACCGCGCTATCAATAAGCTCAGGCGCGAGTTCAACTCCCTTCACAAGGCGCATGACCAGATAGGTCGGACCAGAGAATCGCGTACGCAACAGAGCCACGGCGTGTGCGCTATCTATTCCCAAAAACGCCAGCGTATGGGCATAAACCCAACTGTTAAGGCCGCGATCTCGACGCAGCATCCGACGCACGCGGTGCCAAAACGACTTGTTGTTGTAACGCTTTACGATGAGCGGCTGGCCCCGGAAGCTGGCCGCCACAACGGTTGCGGTGTTGCCGCGTTTCAGCCATTCACCCGCCTGATCGTCACGCCCATCCATCAGCTTCGGTAAATCATCTAGCCACGACAACATTTCTCGTCCGAGCAGAGCCTCGTCTGGCATCTCGGCACTGTCTTCTCCCGCAGCCTCGGCACATAGTGCTTGGAGCCAGGCGCGATCAAGCAAGGCTTCACCATGAACAGTACGGCGACTGGCGAATGCGCTGCAGTTACGCTGGGTTTTGGCCTGGAAGTGCAATATGCGCGCGCGTCGCGCACGTCGATACTTGCGAAACAAGACCGCCTGAGCCAGCGCCGTGCTTTCGAACTGACGCCCCTCGCAATAAACCAGCCAATGCGCTGAGAGTTGCCCTACAGACAAGCTAGCGCGGGTTTGCGTGGCCAACCGCACAAACACTTCAGCACTTTCCTGCACCCCAAGCGCGGTCTTCTGAGATTTCGTTATCGCATCACCATCAATCACCCACAGCGATTCGTTACGATACAAAAGGTTGCCGAGGTGCAAATCGCGATGAACCACCCCTCTTTCATTCATAAGTGCGAGAAGGCGCCAGAGTTCCTTAAACAACTCGGGGTTGGCCTCCAAACGCTCGTCAGTTAACTCCTCAGTTTCTGCCAAATACTCAAACACCAGTGCACAGCCAGAATGCTCTTCAGCCGCAGACACCCGCTCCCGTGACGCAAAGTTAAAGGCACGTATTATTGCGGGTGTAGGCACGCCCGTTCGCTGCAGAGACTGGCAGCCATGGAGCTCACGGCGTTGATAGCGCTGCGCCGCTGCGCCCAAAAACCACTTCACCACAACTGGCACATCCCCCAGCAAACCCCGACAAACTACTCGCCGCCCGGGCAGCACCCGCAGCACCTCGAGGCAGCGTAATAAGATGACGTTAGGTTCGCTGGCGTCCGGGTTATCAGGAGTAGCCTCGACGAGCTCCAGTTGCAGTTGATCAGCAGACGGGTTCAGCGCCCAGCTCATCAGATTTTCTATTCCGCCCTTTACGGAGACGGAACTTGAAGTGACTGGCACCGAATTTGGACGCAGAGGCTCAGACATTAAAAGGATCCGCAAAATCTGAGAGCCCCTTGCGCCGCGCCTCTTTGTGCAAAAGCTGCGCCCGGGCACCCACATCAACCCAGAATTTAGCTCGGGTGGGATCGGAAAGTTCCGCACGCAAAGACACTTTGGCGTAGCGACGAATGAAACGAAAGGCATCACGCCGGGTGGGCAAGGTATCTGCCGCTGAGAACCACAACGCACCCAGATCTTTAACAAGCCAGCGTCTGGGTACGCTCGTTCGAACCTGCGCTCTATGCAAATCGATAAGTGTAAGCTCAGGGGCCGCGGGGAAGCTGTCCGGGTGCATCAGGAAATGGCAAATGTAGAGGTCTCTGTGGTTAACCCCTGTGCTGTGCATCGCGGCCACCATGTCTGCTACCTCAGCAAGCAGTCGCCACCTATCTGCTGCAGCCGGCCTTTTGTCTCGCCACGCACGGGCGAGGTCTTCAAGACTAATACTCGGTTCCACAGCAATGGACAAAATGAACGACTCACGGGTCGCCGGGTTGTCACCGCGTTCGCCATAACCCACTGGCTCTGGTACCGAGACACCGGCGGCAAGCAGCGCCCGCGCCGCTCGAAACTCATTGCCGGCGCCAAGCACTGGTAGGCGGCCTGACAGCAAATTCTTGCCAATCTCGAGCCAACCAACACCACTATGGCGTTTGAGGAACATCACGGTGCCGCCAAGCTTAACGCGCTGCGTTCGGCGCCCGGCAACGCTTCTAAAAACTCTGCCTGGCAAGCGATCAACCCACATAAACGGATCATGTTCACCCACACGCTCGGCAAGCACTTTATGCAGAAACAGCTCGTTCACGCCGGGACCCCTGTTTTGGCGCGTGCCGCCTCTACTATTCGCAAGGTCGCTCTTTCAGGCAAATCAAAGATATCGGCGCTGCCGCCAAACTCGGCGCCCCGCTTCGACATACGTTCGCGAAGTCCATCATCTTCCAGCAAGCCCTGCAGTCGATGCGCGTAGTGTTCTAGATCAAAAGGTTCAGGCAACAGCTCTCCAGCGCCAGCTCGCACTAAATAACCTGCGTAGCCGCAAACTTCTGTTGCAAGCACCGGCAGACCTGATATCAGCGCCTCAAGCAATACGATGCCACCGCTTTCTGCGTAGGCGGGATGCAAGAGAACATCGGACGACTGTAAGAACCTGGGAACATCATCGCGTCCTTTGAGAAAGCGAACGCGGTGACTAACATTTAGCCGCTCGGCCATGCGTCTGTAAATTGATGCATCGTCCTGACCAATAACCAATAGATGAACTTTCGCCAGCAACGCTGCGGGTAACAACGCGAGAGCCTCGAGACTTCTATCTAAACCCTTGGTGGCGAAGCCTGAGCCAACCGCCAAAAGCAAATAGTCTTCGTCGCGAATAGAAAATTCTGCGCGTAGTTTTTTGCGAACAGAATCAACGTTTGCAGGAGGCAGGCGATCACGACCCACACCCGGGGGTAGCACCGTCATCCTATCGCTGGACGTCGCATAAAACTGCACAAACTCCGCTCGCTGGTTCTCAGTCAGCAGCAGTATTTCTGTGCGGGAGTCAGCCGCGAATACTGCGCGCTCCGCCGCAGAAAAAAACCGATAGCGCGGCGTGTATCTATAGAGACTGCCTCGCATGGTCTGCGCTTTGGTCTCAAAGCAAGGATCTGCGGCGAAGTACAAATCAAGCCCCGGCATCTTGTTAAAGCCAACAACGAGCGCGGCCGGTCGAATAGCGAGTTCGGCCTGAAGCCAGCGAACGTAGTGTTTATAACGAACGTGGTTAGCAAGCCCCTGATCCGGTACAAGCACTACATCGAAGCCCGGCGGAACGCTTCCTTCCCAGCTCAGGGTATACACTCGCACCGCATAGCCTTCAGCCGCCACCAGTTTCGCGATACGCATGAAGTCTCTCTGCAGGCCACCAAACGGGAAATACTTGAACAAACAAAACGCGATAACACCGTGGCGACGACTTTGGGCAAAGGTCTCTAACAGATCTGCGGCCGTGGGCACCAGAGAGAATATTTCTTTTCTTTCGGCAACGGCCGCTGCGCAGGAAGACATGCCTGCCAAATCGTCGACCGTAAGCAAGGTTCGAAGCTCACGATCGAGGCACTCTTGATCAAAAGGTTCGGGAACCACGCGACCTGCCGAAAAACGTTCAACCCAAACGGCATAGCCACAGTTTTCTGTAGTAAGCACGGGTAACCCGGCCACCATAGATTCAAGAATCACCGTACCCGTGTTCTCATCGTAGGCCGGCAATAACAGAAGGTCTGCGGCAAAAAAGAATCGCGGCACATCATTACGACCAGAGAAAAATCGCAGGCGTCCAAACACACCCAAACGCTTCGCCATTCGTTCGAATGGATCAAAGTTGTCTGCTCCAAGCACAAACAGCGTGGTTTTTGACGCTAGTTCTCGCGGCAGATTGGCCATTGCGCGCAAGACTCTATCCAATCCCTTCTTCTTAAACCCAGAACCCACAAACAACAGCAGTTTTTCGTCTGCTGCGACTCCAAATTCGCGCCTTAGTTCGGCCCCTATCGCTTTCGCATCCGGAGGTGCTATGCGAGACGGATCTATGCCGGGAGGAAGCGCGTGCAATCGCTGGTCCGGCGTACGGTAATAGCGCTTGAACAGAGGCGTCTGCACATCCGAGATCGTTAGGATTTGAGTGGCACCGAGCCGACGGAACACCGCACGCTCGGTACTTGCAAAAAACCGATACCGGGGCAGCTGTCTGTACCACCATCCGCGCTGCGTGCGGGCTTTTTCTTCAAAACAGGAGTCGCCAGCAAAATAGGCATCAAGCCCAGTCATCTTGTTTAGACCAAATACACAATCTACTGGCTGGTTACGCAAATGGCCCTGAACCCAACCTTGGAATCGGTCATAGAGGGTGTGCCGGGATACTGCCTTCACAGGCACCTGGACAAATTCGATCCAGGGCGGCACTTCACCTTCCCAGGACAGGGCATAGAAGCGGATGCGGTGCCCGCGCTCTTGCAGCATTTCGGCAATGCGATAGCCGTCGCGCTGAATTCCGCCAAAAGGAAAGTACTTAAAAATGCAAAATGCGTAGCGCATCAGCTATGGCTGTCCAACTTTTTTACGAGCTGTGTTATTCGTTCGGCAGTCAGCCGTGAAAAACACGCGGGTACCAAAGGCTCGGCACCTAGATACTCGACGTTACCCTGGTAGGTACATTCTCGCTGCAAGCAGGGTGAACATTCAAAGTCACTCGCCAAATCAACCGCCAACGGCCCTCGAACTCCCGTTCGCTCAGCGCTGGTTGATCCATAAAGACCAATCGTCGGACGGCCCAACACGGCCGCCAGATGCGTAAGGCCGCTATCGACACCAACCACCAGGCGCGCCGCCAAAACGCGCTCGGCGGCAGCAGAAAGCGAACCGGGCGGCAACGCTTCAAGCTTTGGCGACTGCCCAGTAGCGTTGCTGTTTTGTACAGCATTAGACCTGGCACACAATCGTTGCGCCCGCTCGTGCTCATGAGCAGAACCCGATAGCAGCGCAATGGAATGCCCCGCAATCAGCAGCTGCTCGATTAACGCACCCCATGCAGCCTCTGGATATTCTTTGCTACGCCAGGTGGTGCCATGAATCAGCAGGGTTTGTCGTCGCGATACAGATTCGGAAACATCGACGGTAAACGGCGAAGGCACCGGCGCGGACAAATCAACAGGGTAGTGCAGCGCACTTGCAAACAACTGTCGCAGTCTGTCGATCGCGTGAAGATTCCAATCCACCCGTAGCGCCTGGGTGTGTACACGAGCGCTAGCCGGTTCTCGCGCCGACTCCGCATCAAGCCCAATGCGCGTCGCCGCGCCACTGGCACGACTCACAAAAGCACTCTTAACTAGACCTTGAGCATCAAGCACTTTGGAATAACGCATAGCGCGCAAATCGCGCACAAACTTCATAAGTTCGGCCAGACCTGACACTGGTCGTTTCCGCCAGCGACGTAAGCTAAAAGGCAGCACCCGATCTACCGCCGGATGCATGGCAGCCAAATCAACAAAGGCCTCCTCAACAACCCAGTCAAAGCGATGTCCATGACTGGCCGCTTCGGTTAGCGCGGGAAAGCTGTGCACCACATCACCCATAGAACTAAGCTTGACGAGCAACGTGTTACTACTCATAAGCGCGCGCACCGCCCAGAAGACCAAGCGCTTCAAGCTGATCCAGAACATAGTCTGGCGATAGTTTGCCCAAACAATTTCCATGTTCGTATCGACAGGTGCGTTGAAAACAAGGCTGACAATCAAGCTTGCCCCTGCCATCGTCCAGATCTACGAGCGTAAGCGCGAGGGCTTGTGGATGTAAGGGCGGGGTGAAACCAGGAGAAGTTGATCCGTAAAGAGCGATAACAGGGGTGTCTACCGCACAAGCGACATGCATCAAACCAGAGTCATTGCAAACAACGGCTCCGACAGCGGCTAGTAGGTCTACGACGTCGGTTAGCGAGGTTTGCCCAGCTAGATTTTTGATCATATTTGGGTGTGTTTGCACCTGGCCAGCAATATGTGTGCACACTTCTCTGTCAGCCGGGCCGCCCAGCAGCCAGACTTCACAGCCCGCGCTTGTACTTTTCTTAGCAACCTCAACAAAGTGTTCTGAAGGCCACCGCTTAGCCTGGCCAAACTCCGCGCCCGGGCAGAGCGCTATCGCGGTTCCGTCCTGCAGCAGCTGGTACGAATCAAGCAGCTTCTCTTGCCGATTGGAATCAACAGTTAGCTGCGGCTGTGGGTAGGGCTTAGACGGCATCTCTCCTATATCTAAAAGCCCCATGAAGCGTTCTATCATAAGCGGGAGTTGCTCAGCCGGCAGCGAGGCTGTTTGGTTTAGCAGTAAATATCGAGCCTCACCCAGCCAACCCTTGCGTTCGGGAATACGCGCCAAAAAAGGCACGAGCGCCGCCTTCCAGGAATTAGGTAAAACGTAGCTGCGGGAGAAATTCTGTGATCCCAGCGTTCGCCCTAGCTGCAAGCGTTTGCCAAATCCGAACTCACCGTGGCCGATCGACAGCTCGTGCACTTTGGAAACCTCAGCCATGCGCCGGGCTATAGGCGCCGTCGCAGGAGGCGCAACTACCTCTAGCGCCTCATCCGAATGAAGCTGGTGGAGTTTTTGCACCAACGTGTGCGCCATCACCATGTCGCCAATCCACGCGGGGCCGACAACGAGCGTCCCTGCCACTTACTTAGCCACCCGGTTTAACCGTATCTGGAAATTTAAACTCTCGCGTGCCACTCGGGATGCTCCGCCGTATTGCCGCGCACCTGATCAAAGTACCTGCTTTGCAGCTTCTCGGTAATCTGTCCGCGCCCGCCTCCGCCAATCTGTCGACCATCGACCTGTCTAACCGGCAGCACTTCCGCCGCCGTACCGGTTAAGAAAACCTCGTCGGCGATATAGACCTCATCACGCGTTATGCGGCGCTCCCTTATCGGCATCCCCATTTCAGAAGCCATGGTCATTACGGTCTCGCGGGTGATCCCAGCCAGACAACTGGTGAGTTCCGGAGTGTGCAGTTCACCGTTTTTGATCAAGAAAATGTTCTCCCCGGTACCTTCAGCGACGTAACCTTCGTTGTCCAAGAGCATAGCCTCATCGACGCCGGAATCTATGGCCTCGCGTAGAGCCAGAATGGAGTTTATGTAGTTGCCGTTGGCCTTAGCCTTGCACATGGTGATGTTTACGTGGTGCCTGGTGTAGGAGGAGGTTTGCATAAGAATGCCCTGCTCAACCGCCTCCGGTGCCATATATGAAGGCCATGGCCACGCCGCCACCATCACATTTACAGACAACCCTTCCGCTCTTAACCCCATGCCTTCTGAGCCAAGAAAAGCCATAGGTCGCAGGTAGGCTTCTTCGAACTCATTAGCACGCAACACCTCCAGATGGGCGTTGTTGATTTGCTCGCTATCAAAAGGCAGGTCGAGACGCAGGATCTTTGCCGAGTTAAACAATCGAGCGGTATGGTCATGCAGCCGAAACACTTCGGTCCCGCGGGGCGTCTTATAAGCCCGCACGCCCTCGAACACGCCCACTCCGTAATGCAGCGTATGAGTGAGCACGTGAACCTTGGCCTCGCGCCAATCCACCAGCTCCCCATTCATCCATATATATCCATCGCGATCAGCGAGGTTTTCTACTACCGTCATTTCACCCAACTTCTGTTGTCTAGAGCGAAAGCGCTTGCGGCGCCACGCCATCAATCATTAACTGCCGCCAAAGTGTCGCGACGCGCTCCTGCTGCGTAAGTACGTCAGCCTGCGTAAGGCTAAGATCTGGGGACACAATCAGCATCTGTCCCGCATGCCGCAACTGCGCATAGTCGGTAATGAGTTGCATGGCCACATGCTCGCCCAGCAACCCCTCGTTAACGGCCTGATGCACAATCCGAGTATTGTCCGTGAAATCCAGCAGTGAGGGAAATTGAGCGGACCAGCCGAGCGCCAGATATTGCACCATAAATTCAATGTCCACGATACCGCCCTGCCCCTGCTTGAGACGCAATGCGTTCGTTTTTACCTCAATGTTCGCATGCATCTTTTCGCGCATCAGGACAATCTGTTCCAGTGTGCTGGCTCGATCTCGCTCAAACCCCAGCACTTTCCTCCGTACCCGTTCAAACCCAGCGGCCAGTCGTTTACTACCAGCCACCGGTCGCGCCCGGAGCAGGGCCTGATGTTCCCACATCCATGCCCTGTCAGTCTGGTACCGATCGAAGCCAGTTAACGTACTCACAATGATGCCGTCACGCCCTGCAGGACGAAGACGAATATCAACTTCATACAGCGAACCAAAGTAGGTTTGCATCATCAGATAGTTAAGCAACCGCCGGGTGAGCTGGTGAAAGACTGGCTGCTGCGCAAGTTCTCCGTCATGCAAGAACACCAGATCAAGGTCAGAACCTGCGCCTAATTCAAAGCCGCCTAACTTGCCGTAGCCAATGACCAGAAAATGTTCCAGAACATTCACGGACCGATCACTGCCAGCAACCGCCGTCCAGGCCCATTGCAGGACAACTTCTATTACGCTCTGTGCCAGGCGAGTCAGGTAGTCGGCCATCTGCATCACCGTCAAGTCCCCGCGAGATAGCGCGAGGAGGCAGCGAAACTGGTGTTGACTCTTGAACTGAGCCAATCGATCAAAGTGCTGCTGCTGAAGATCTTGCGCAACAGATTTTGGTAGCAGAACCAGAAGTTCAGCTCGGAGTTCTTCAAGGTCAGGTACGGCGGCAAGACTAATTCGCAGGAAGAGCTCTTCGAGCAGGGCTGGGTGTTTGCTAAGTAAGCTCGTGAAGTAGTCACCGCCGCGGGCGATGCTAACCAGCTCGCGGCGTACAGACCCGTTTTCGCTCAATAGCACCAAATAGGCCGACCGCCGGAGCACGTTCTTTATCAGAGGTGCTAACCGCAACAATACCTCATCGAGGTTCGGGTCTTCCGGGTTCTTAGTTTCCGCCATTACGTCCTCAAGCAGCAGCGGAATGAGTCGCTCCAATCGCTCTACAACCGAGATTTCTGGTGACCGTGCGGCGGCGGCACGAAGATCAGCAATCACCTGCATTGCGCGACCAGGAATCACCTCGCGGATGGCATCGCCAGGTAAGAGCTCAGCTTCTGCATCCGCGTCGGCCTGAGAATCGTCACGGACATCAAGCCAGCGCGACAAACACTTAACAACTCGCCCTTGCCATTCGCGCAATTCAATCTCAAGCGCCTCGTAGCTTGAAAAACCAAGCGCGTTTGTCAAACGCAGCCGGTCCTCAGCTGTCTCTGGCAAGCTGTGTGTTTGCTCATCGCGCACGGCTTGCAAGCTGTGTTCAACATCCCGCGAAAATTCATAAGATGCCCAAAGCAGCTCCCTCTCAGCCACACTCAACAAGTTCTCGGCCACCAATCCATCGAGCGCTACAGCAAGCGAGGCAGTGCGAAGCGCTTCAACCCGGCCGCCCCAAACCAATTGCAGCATCTGCACAAGAAACTCGACATCGCGTATACCTCCAGCGCCCAACTTGACGTTATCGGCATGGGTTCTGTGGTCACGACGGATGAGAGCACGCATTTCACGCATGGAGTCTATAGCTGCAAAATCGAGATAGCGTCGGTAAACAAATGGGCGCAGTCGGTTAAGCAGCTGCGTGCCGGCAGAGACACTACCCGCGCACGCTCGCGCCTTTATCAACGCATAGCGTTCCCAGTCACGGCCACTGGTTTCGTAATAGCGCTCCATCGCTGCGAACGGCTGGACGATAGGTCCACTATCCCCGTAAGGCCGAAGCCGAAGATCGATTCGAAAACCAAAACCATCACCCGTGTTCTCACCCAGAAGCTTCAGCAACACTTGCACAACCTCTACGAAAAACTGCTGATTGGTTTTGTTCGTAATCGAAGTGTTCCCAGGCTCTGGATAGGCGCAAACCAGATCTATGTCGCTCGACAGGTTAAGTTCACGTCCACCCAGCTTCCCCAGGGCAAAGATCACCAGATGCTGAGGCTCTCCACTGTCGTCTAGCGGCACGCCTTCCGCAGCCGCTACTAAGGACTCAGACCACCTAAGGCAAATCTCCAACAGCGAATCTGCCAGAGATGACAACACCTCTACGGTTTCGGAATGGCTTGCGCGTCGAGATAAATGGCGCCAAATAACCTTGCGCTGCACCTGGTTGCGCAATTTGCGCAAGGCGCGCTGAAACCGAGGCAACTCCGCACGTTCAGCGTGCTCTGCCGGAAATAGAGCAGAGAGCTCTTCGATCAGCGCGAAAATTTCGGCGCTAGTAAGCACCTGCAGATAGCTCTTCTCGTCAAGCCAGCGCTGAAATTCTTCGCTGTCGCGCTGCGCCATTTGCGCGAGAAATTCCGAGAGCCCCAGAAGCTGAGCTTGCTCTTCGTCGCGCAGACTAATTCCAGCCAGCGAAGCAGCTTCTTGACCCCATTGAGCAACGTTCATGAGGCCATCGTCTCCTGCATTCAGCGCCTAGGTGAAATCAATCTGCGTGCTTGCTGTCAGTTCAGACGGCCTAATCAGACTGGGAAGCAGGAGCTACGCGAAGCACCTCAGCGATAGTGGTGTAACCAGCACCCACTTTTTGCGCGCCAGCCAGACGCAGCGAGCGCATGCCTTCTTTAAAGCCCTGCTTGCGAATATCGTCGAGCGAAAGATCATCTTTGATACATTGCTGTACTGTTTCGGTCATGGGCAAAAGCTCGTAGACACCCATTCGGCCGAGATAGCCAGTGTCGCGACATTCCAGGCAACCTACCGGTCCATAGATCTTAGCCGGCGGCTTGGCCTTAAACGGATGCACCAGTAGGTTCCATGCATCCATATCCACTTCGTCTGCCGTTTTGCAATGCGGGCAAAGCGTACGCACCAGGCGCTGAGCCATAATGCCTAGCACCGTCGCCTTAATCATATAAGACGGCACGCCCAGATCGAGCAATCGAGTCACTGCAGTCGGGGCATCGTTGGTGTGGAGTGTAGAAATCACGAGGTGACCCGTAAGTGCTGCCTGAATGGCCATTTCTGCCGTTTCGAGGTCGCGAATCTCACCCACCATGATGATGTCCGGGTCTTGCCGCAACAGCGCGCGTACGCCGCTAGCAAAAGTGAGGTCGATGTTGTGCTGCACCTGCATTTGATTGAACGCGGGCTCGACCATTTCGATCGGGTCTTCGATAGTACAAACATTTACTGCAGAGGTCGCAAGCGACTTTAGCGTGGAATAGAGAGTAGTGGTTTTTCCTGAACCCGTAGGGCCGGTTACCAGAATAATGCCGTTGGGCTGACCCGTCATTTCGGACCAGCGCTTGTACTCATCGCCGGCGAGGCCAAGTTCTTCGTGGCTACGCAGAAGAACGTCTGGATCGAAGATCCGCATCACCATCTTTTCGCCAAATGCGGTGGGTAGCGTAGACAGCCGCAGCTCTACCTCGTCACCGTCCGGACTCAGTGTTTTTACCCGGCCATCCTGCGGCCGCCGCTTTTCGGCGACGTCCATCCGTCCAAGAATTTTCAGGCGGCTGGTGACCGCCGCGTTCACAATCGAAGGTAGTTCGTAGACGTGGTGCATTACGCCATCGATACGAAACCGAATCAGGCCTTTCTCGCGCCGCGGCTCAATATGAATATCACTCGCGCGCTGTTCAAAAGCGTACTGCAGTAACCAATCGACAATATTTACGATGTGCGCATCGTTTGCCTCGGGCGATTTCATCTGCCCAAGTTCGAGCATCTGCTCGAGGTTGCCGACACCGGATAGCTCAAGTCCCGATTCGCCGGCCTTCGCGACGCTGCGCGCTACCGTGTAGAACTCAAGCTGATAGCGAGTGAGGTCCTCGGGGTTGGCAACTACCCGAGTGATCAAACGACCACGAAGCGTTTGGGTGAGCATGCCTTCCCAGCCGCTCATGTAAGGCTGCGCAGAGGCAATGACAACCTCTTCGTCCTCTACCGCGATGGCCAGAATATTGTGCCGCTGTGCAAACGCATACGACATGACTTCGGTGCAGGCGTTGACGTTAATCTTGAGCGGATCGATGCGCACCCACTCTTGTCCCGCCTGCAGCGACAGGCGCTCGGTTAGAAGATCAAGCGTGAGCTTGTGGCCTGGTTTGTTCGCAAGCTCGTAGTCACGGGCCGCTATAATTTCGAGGGGGTGTTGAGACAGTTCTTTTTTAGTGCGTGGCGCAATCAGTATGTCTTCGGCCTGACGTTGGGTCAGCAGGCCTTCGGTCACCAATTCTTCGAGCGCCGTGGGCAAATCCACCAGACGTTCTGGACCGCCCACATCGAAGGTCGCCTTCACGCCCCTGGCGGCCGGCTTATCGGAGTCTGGTTCAGTTGCTGGTACTGGCAGGAAGGGTTCAGCCACGGCTTATAAGGCACCGGTTGGATCAAGGAAATCCCAGTAAAATCCAACACTTAACTATTTGCAAGGCAACCCGGCAAAGGGCTTACGGAGGTTAGACCCAGGTCACGAAACCATGCAGAATGATTGCCCAACAGAGAACTTCAGCGCATGACCTCATCACTATCCGACGCACGCCTTTCCGGCGCTAAGCTGCCTCAGTTTGAGCAGATGCTGGGCACCCTGATCCAGACCTCGTCGGTGAGCTGCACGAATGACCAGTACGATCGCAGCAACATCGAAGTAATCAACTTTCTTGCCAACTGGTTAGAACATCTGGGGATGAAGACCCAGGTTCAAGAAGTTGCGGGAACACCGGGCAAGGCCAATCTAATCGCAACAGCAGGACCTGCCAGTTCCGATGATCCGAATGCAGCAGCCGAAGGTCTGGTGCTCGCTGGACACTCCGACACCGTTCCCTGCAACGAAAGTCAGTGGCAGTGCGAGCCACTGGCTCTCACCAACGCCGACAATCGGTTCTATGGTCTCGGTGCCTGCGATATGAAAGGTTTTTTCCCGGTGGCCCTCGAAGCACTCGCCAGGCATGACTTCAAAAAGCTCAAGGCACCCGTGACGCTGATTGCTACATCCGATGAAGAATCGTCCATGGCTG
>CAZFIA010000002.1:89432-92156 GCA_964519335.1 uncultured Pseudomonadales bacterium | reverse complement strand
AACCGACAAAGACGACGCTGTTGCGGACAGGGATGCCCGGCCAGCAGATTATCTGCAAGCCATCCAACGCGCCCGCGAGCTGCAGTTCGATCGCAGCCAGTGTCTGAACGCACATCTAGATCCAATACAAACGGAAGCCTGGTGCGGCTGCACGCCGGAGGCTGTTCCGCTGCTCAAGCAGGCCGCTGAGCGTTTAGAGTTGAGCGCCCGGGGTTATTTCCGGGCCCTTCGAGTCGCACGCACCATCACCGATCTGGATGCGGTGCTGGCTGGCTCCGAGCCCAAGTCAGAAACTATCGAACGGCAAATCACCCAGCAAGCAATTACGGAAGCGCTTGGCTATCGCGCCCTCTCTTCATAGAGAGATTCATAGAGAGCTTCAGAAAGAGCTTTACAGAGAGTTTTGCTAGTAAATCGCGCCAGCTAGTTTCTGATTATTGGCCGGATTGAACCATATGGTCGAGGCTGGCACGAAGCTCATCGTCGCTGCAGTTCATGCAGGTGCCCATGGGAGGCATGGCGTTGATCCCACTTTTCATCGTGCTCAACAGGGTGTCTGCGCCCTTGTCCATGCGCGGTTGCCAGGCTGCTATGTCACCGAAAACCGGGGCACCGCTGACACCGGTTGAGTGACAGGCGAAACAATACTGGTCGTATACCTCTTGGCCCGTCCGAGGCTCCACGGGTCCCGCGGCAACCACAACTCCACAGTCGTCGCCGGCGCGGCATAACTGGCCCGCAGCAACGAGACGATCACGAATTTCAGCCTCGGTGCCAGGTAACGCATGTACGCCCCAGCCTAACAACACAAGGCTAAGGCCAATGGTAAATTGTCGACCAACTTGTCGGATAAGCTGCGTAAACATGTTTTAACCCCTGTATTTTGCATCTCGCGAGTGAGCTACTATGAGCTCGATGGAGTGCGCCGGAGTATGCCAGCGAATATGGGGAAGGTCGAGATTGCGATCACGCTGTGGCAGTTCTAACGCGTTGATTCTTCAACTGTTTTATCACTTTTTGGGCCTGGCTGGTTACACCAAACTCTAATAAACCGCCAGGCTCACTGGCAAGAAGTGGTAACGCAACTATCATCGGAACAGCGGTTTTGCGGCTAAGCTTAAATGCTGGCTGCAAAACGCCAACCGATCAGTCATCGATAACCGTTGCTAGAATAGAACATAGCTACTACAGAACCGGATAAATCAGGAATAAACATGACAGACCTGCGATTGCTCAAGAATAGCCTACGCGCTATGGGAGTCGGCTTAGGCGTAGGGCTCACCGCCCCGCTGATGGCAGTCGACGACCAAACCAATACCCTTCCCAACGCCAAACCCGGCGAGTGCTTTGCCAAAGTGATGGTGCCTGCAGAGTATCGAGACGAGACCACCACGGTCATCGTTAAGGAAGCCGCGGAAAAAGTTGAGGTCATCCCGGCTAAATATAACGTCGTCGAAGAGCGCGTGATGGTGGCCGAGGCCTCGACCAAGCTCGTACCAGTACCCGCAGTTTGGGGAACTGAAAAGCAGGTCGTGGAAATCAGCCCGGCCACGACGGCCTGGGTAACCTCATCACTCGAATCCAACGTAGCGGTAAACCCGACGGTACTGCGAGCAGCGGCTGACGGCGGCGTAAACCCAACCACAGCCAAGTCTGGTGTGTGCTACCACGAGCACTATCAAGCGCCAAAGTTTGAAAACAAGTCGGAGCGCGTGCTCACAGCTCAAGCCTCCGAAAAAGTAACGGTCATCCCCGCCAAGTACAATATGGTCGAAGAACGCGTGTTGGTGAAGCCGGCTTCAAAGAAGCTCGTTGAAGTACCCGCCGTGTACGAGACCGTAGAAGAGCGAGTTCTGGTGGAGCCTGCCAAATCAGAATGGAAGAAGGGCCGCGGCCTGGTCGAAAAACTCGACGGCAGCACCGGCGAGATCATGTGCCTGGTGGAAGTACCGGCCAAGTACAAGGTCGTTAAGAAGCGCATCGTAAAGAGCCCAGCTTCAAGCAAGATGGTCGAAATTCCAGCGGAATATCAGACCGTCAAGGTTCGCAAGCTGACCGCAGACTCAAAGGAAGTGCGTACCTCTATTCCAGCCAAGTACGAAGAAGTTAACCGTCAGGTAAAGATCTCTGAAGCTAAGTACGTCTGGCACCCGGTTGCAACTCCTGGCGAATTTGGACCCAAGACGAACAACGTTATTTGCAAGAAAGAGATTCCTGCAAAGAGCAAGACTGTGGTTCGCAAAGTGGTTAAGACGCCCGCCACCTTTACCAAGGTATCTGTACCGGCAAAGTTTGAAGTGAAGAAGGTTCGCAAGCTGGTCTCTGACTCGAAAGAAATCCGCACCAAGATTCCTGAGGAAACCAACTCTGTAACCAAGCGCGTTCAGGTGGCAAACGCCCGGCTCGAATGGCGCAGCGTACTCTGCGAAACCAACATGTCGCAGGACGTCATTGCGCAGGTGCAACAGTCGCTCCAGAGCGCAGGCTTTGATGCCGGCGGTGCAGATGGGGTAATCGGTCGACAGACTCTGCTCGCGGTAGACGCCTACCAGCGTCGCAAAGGCCTGCCCACCGGTGGATTAACCATGGACACCCTGAAGTCGCTGGGCATCCAACTGTAGAGTTCCAATAACCCGGCTAAACCCGCCTCCACTATAAGTGCAGGCGGGTTTTTTATTCGGGGACAGTTTACCTATTTCGAAATAGGTAAACTGTCCCCGAATA
>CAZFIA010000002.1:60356-89332 GCA_964519335.1 uncultured Pseudomonadales bacterium | reverse complement strand
GTCCCCGAATACGACTGGGAGCAAAGCATGACCCCAGCAATTGCCGTTGCAAAAAAAGCCGGCATAACGCATCGATTGCATGAGTACACATCCAGCGGGGCCCACCAGTCTTGGGGACTCGAAGCGGCGAACCTCTTAAGCGTCGAGCCCGAACGTGTTTTCAAAACGCTGATTGCCCAGGTTGACCGCAAGGCGCTGGTTGTCGGTATTGTCCCCGTAACTCGAGAGCTCAACCTAAAACGGCTGGCTGCAGCCGCGAACGGCAAGAAAGCAGAACTGGCTGATCGGCAACTGGCAGAGCGCAGCACCGGCTATGTGCTTGGAGGCATCAGTCCACTGGGCCAACGACAACAACTATTGACCCTGCTTGATAGCAGCGCCGAGGGCTTCGACACCCTGTATGTCAGCGGTGGCCGCCGGGGATTAGAGATCGAACTCTCTGCCACCGACTTACTTAGCTTATGCAATGGCCGCAGCACCGAACTCGCGCGCTAGATTTATCGGCTTATCGGCATATGCCGATATATTTACTCCCAGGTAGGCACATCGACGGATTTGCGGATCTGCATAGCAACGCAGGCTGCGCCAAAACCCAGCTCTCCCAAGCCACTGCGCCGGAGTCCGCTAGCGGTCTGCTGCTGAGGATACCCATCCCAACGCTCATTAATACCAAGGTGCGTAGCATCGAGCGCCCGCGATAGCTGCGCCGCAACGGCTGCATTGTCCGTAAACACCAACGCACCGCGCGCGAACGGTAATGAATTGGCCCGCTCACAAGCCTCCTCCAGGGAAGCTACGGAATACACCGCAACCAGAGGTGCGCAGGCGGGTTGGGTAGAAATCTGCGCATCGAGCGGTGGATTAAGCACCAGGGTAGGTGCGTAGCCCTGGCGGCCAGCAGCAAAACCGCCGCAAACTATGCGCCCGCCGCCCGAAACTGCCGCGTCTACCCATCGCTGCACTCTTTCGGGGTCGCTTGTTCTAACCAGCGGACCAAGTTCGGTTTGAGTGAGCAACGGATCACCACAAACTAGCCGCTCCGCGCGCTGGCTTAGAGCCAACAAAAACAGCTCGCAAATTTCAGCAGGTACAAAAACGCGCTGAACGGAGTCGCTACCAGGAGCTTGCTGCGTTAGACCCCTGGCCACAATTGTCGCCGCTGCCAATTCAAGATCCGCATCACGCGCAAGAACTGCCGGGACAACACTGCCGTGGTCCAGTACTGCTCGAGTACCTGGCGAAAGACTGGCCCGCAGCTTCCAACCGACGTCAGCGGAACCACAGAAGCTAAATAGCGCGACGCGTGGGTCGCTAATCAGCTGGCGGGTAACCTCGTGGGTTTCAGTGACTACGCTCTGGCACCAGACGTAGGGCAAACCCGCCTCGTAAAGTAGATGCACCAGTCGCAGGCAGGATAGCGGTACATCCTCAGCGGGCTTCACTATTACTGGGCAACTGGCAGCAACGGCGGCAAACAAAGATCGCGCAGCCAACTGCAACGGGTTATCGCGGCCAAGAACCACCACCACGACACCCACCGGCTCAGAGATCCCAAAACGAACCTGAGTAGCCTCCGGCTGCATCCCGCACAGCGGACCCAGCGGCAAGTCTTCTGAGAGTTTCTCACGTAGCTGGTTAATGGCCGCGGTTGCATCTTCACGCACCTGCTCAACTTCCTGCAGACACCATTTCAACGCCTTGCCGCTTTCACGCGCAGCTTCGGCTGCCAGCAGGTCTGCATTGTCTGAAACCAGCTCTAACGCTCGCGTTAAAACCGCAATGCGCTGCGACAGCGACAGCCATCGATCTTTTTGCCGAAACATTGAAAACGCGGCAAACAGCGCATCTTGCACGTGTCGTTCGGAAGCAACAGCAACCTGTGCAATGGGTTGTCCGTTGTAGGGGGCTACAACATTCAGCGTTCGGCGCGAGACCTCATCCGTGGCAGCAAGAACCGGCCACTGGGTTTGCAGCAAATCAAAGCTGGGCGCAAGGCCAGACATGAAGTGGGTGGTACCTAGGACTTCTTGTGAAGCCAGGCTTTGGTATCTTCAAGCGCACCGGCAAACTTCTGCAGCATCTCGTCAACATGCGCATCCGTGATGATGATCGGCGGACAAAACGCAATGGAATCACCGAGGTTGCGAACGATCAGCCCGCGCTTTTGCGCTGCTTCTGCGCAAAACGCTCCCACGCCCTGCGAAGGTTCAAAGGCAGTGCCCGTAGATTTGTCGGCAACAAGCTCTACCGCCGCAAGCAAACCCTTGCCCCGCACCTCGCCCACCAGGTCGTGGCTCGCAAAGCTGCGCAATCCGCTCCGAAACGGCACCGATACCCGAGCGGCGTGGTTGTATAGATCGCGCTCTTCGTAAATTTCCAGCGTACGCAAAGCAACCGCCGCACACACTGGATGGCCGCTATAGGTAAAGCCATGACCAAAATTACCGAGCTCGCGACTGGCATCAACCAGTGTTTCAAACAAAAATTCAGGGACAGTTACTGCAGACATCGGCAGATAAGCAGAAGAGATTGCCTTCGCAAAGCTCATGGTGTCAGGCGTTATGTTCATTGCCTGACAACCGAACGGTTCGCCCAACCGACCGAACCCGTTTATCACTTCATCGGCAATGAACAGAATGTCATGAGCACGGAGCACAGCCTGGACCTTCTCGTAATACCCTTCAGGCGGCACGATGACACCACCCGCGCCGGGCACAGGCTCTGCTATAAACGCAGCGATCGTTTCCGGCCCTTCCCGGTAGATCAACTTTTCGAGATTGCCAACGATACGATTAACAAATTGGTCCTGCGTTTCTTCACCCCTCCTACCCCGATAATAGTGCGGCGCATCGGTATGCAAAATGCCGTCCATGGGCAAATCGAAGTGTTTGTGAAAGGCAGGCAACCCGGTAAGGCTGCCCGAAGCCAAGGTAATCCCGTGGTAACCACGCTGCCTCGAAATTATCTTTTTCTTTTCTGGCTTGCCGATCGCGTTGTTGTAGTAACGCATCAGCTTCACCTGAGTGTCGTTCGCGTCTGACCCCGACAACCCAAAAAACGCGCGCGCATTATCCATCGGCACTAGAGTGCAGAGCTTCTCAGCCAAGAGAACACTGGATTCATTGGTTTTACCCGCGAACAGCTGCGAGTAGCTAAGCTTGCGCATTTGCTCAGCGGCTACTCGAACAAGCTCTTCCTCGCCATAACCAAGGGCCGTACACCAAAGACCCGCCATACCTTCGAGATACTGATTGCCTTGATCATCGTATATGTAGACACCCTCGGCTCGCTCTTGAACCATGGGCCCCTGTTGAAGGTGCTGGGCAAGGTTCGTGGTTGGGTGCAACAGGTACTCAAGGTCTTTGGCTTGCAGAGAATCTGGTGGAAATTCGTTGTGCAGCAGCTTAGTCATGCGAAGCCTCCTTTTGATCTTGCTCTTGCTCGCCAAAAACAGAATCAATGTCACGAGCGTTCAGTGAAAATTCCTTCATGACATCATCTGCATAATCTATGCGGCCGGTCATTTGCTGGCTGTCTCCGTGCACAAGATGCAAGCAAGCTTCCGCCATGTGCTCTACAGGAGTAACACTGTCTCGATTAGTGTCGTTTATGAGCTTGTGGTGCTCAACCCCGGGCGTCGCCACCAGCCCAGGAGATATCACGTTAACCCCAATTCCATCGTTGTAGGTCTCTTGTGCGAGCCCGGTAGTCATTCGCTCAAGCGCCGCTTTGCACATGCCATAAACCGTTCCACCTCGTGCGGCGATGGTTTTATCAGGGTGAATGGCCGCGCCGGAAGAGACGTTGAGAATGCGTCCGTGACCGCGCTCGCGCATTCCAGGCAGAACCAGTTGTGACAAGTAAAACGGGGCCCACACCTGCACGTTCATCATCAGGTCATAGTGTTTTTGACGAAACTCGGAGACCGGCGTGAAGTAGGTAATGGCGGCATTGTTAACCAGAATATCGACACTACCGTAATGTTGCGTTGCTTCTTCAATCAGTCGGGTCTGGTCGGCTTGCTGCGACAAATCACACTGCACAGCACTTGCTTCGCCGCCAGCGTTATTGATCGCCCGAACGGTATCTCTAATGCCTCCGGGCAAATAGTGATCGCCGCTATCAAGGGTTCGGGCAGTGACAACCACTCGCGCCCCTTCCATTGCATAGCGTTTAGCGATGTATTCGCCAATGCCGCGACTGGCACCGGTGACTACGGCCACCTGGCCCGCAAGTAGACCGTTCTTGTTTAGAGACTCTGCAGAGTTGGCCGGCGACATCGCGCTTCTCCCCTGGGAAATGGTCAGCTATTGGTTAAGCAGGCCCCAGATATTGCCACTGCGGCCGGCAACCCAGACCACAGAGAATTTCCAGACCAATGGTGTCCGCCCATTGTGCCACTTCGTCAACGCCAATATCGTCACCCAAAAATTGCACCCAATCCCCAGGTTTTGGAGATGGGCGGTCGGAAATTTCAAGTTCGGTAACATCCACGTGCACCAGATCCATCGAGATCCGGCCGATGATGGGCAGGCGCTTACCTAACCAGCTGACCTCCCCAACGCTCGACAGGCTACGTGGTAAGCCGTCAGCGTAGCCAAGCCCGACCACCGCGATCTGAGTAGGCCGTTGCGCGACAAAGGTGCCGCCATAGCCTACCGGCGTTCCGGCAGATACCTGGCGTCTCGCCACCACCTGGCCCTCCATGTGCACAACCGCTTTGAGTGGATTTTCGGGCACGCGATTCTGCGGGTGACCGCCGTAGAGTCCAATGCCGGGACGGGTGAGGTCGCCGTGCCAGGCCTCGGGCAACAGACAACCTGCGGAATTGGCAATCGAGGTAGCTACGCCCGGGAATTGGCTGGCCACCTGCTCAAAGCGTTCAAGCTGCAGCGCATTCATTGGGTGATCGGGTACATCGGCACAAGCCAGATGGGTCATGAGCGTGGCCATGGTAAACGCCGACCAGTCAATCGAGTCGAGTTCGTCGAGCGGCAAACCCAGACGCTGCATGCCGGTGTCGACATGCAAGGTCATAGGGCGTTCGGCATGGGGCAACCAGAGTTGAGCCTGCTCTGGGCTGTTTATTACGGGCTCGATGTTGGCAGCAAACGCTGCACTGGCCGCGGCGGCATCAACAAGGCCGCTGAGCGCGACAATACGCAAATCGACAAATAGATCCCGCACCTGAAGAGCTTCGGGCAGTGTCGCCACAAAAAAGTCGCGGCACCCTTCGGCCACAAGGGTGCGGATCACGGGCTCAAGGCCCAACCCGTAAGCATTCGCTTTTACCACTCCAGCGCAGCGCTGTTTGGAGCGCGCGCTCAAATATCGATAGTTCGAGGCCAGCGCAGCGAGGTCAACGAGCACCCGGCTGCTACCCTCGAACGAAGCAGTCAGTTGGAGTTGCCCGCCTGCTTACTCGACTCCAATTCGGTGGGATCCGTTTGGATTGCAGACGCCCGACGCTCCTGCACAGATCGCCACCAGGACACGCACAGGTCAATTAGTGCAGGCCCCCAGCCACGATGTTTGCCAACCCTGTGATCTGCTGCACTGCGCTGCCCAGAATCGTGCTGCCCATAAACAGCGGACCCTGCCTCATGCTCTACGCCGGATTCAGTACCAAATTTGGTACTGAGGTGGGCAATCACTCCCGCCGGAGGTTGGCGACGATCGAGCGCCATTCCAACTCTTCGAGCTCGGGCTTCGAACACCGGATTGCGCGTTCTGCGCCTGTCCATCCTGTTGCGTTGCCGCCGCCTATCTACAAAGTCTGGTGCCGAATCCTTGGCCGATTTTGTTTGTTCGGAGGCCTGAGACACGTCCAGTGTCGAGCCATCCGATCGATTGAGTCCTTGCAAAAACAACCCCACGAGTTTTACACAATGAATAAGATTCGGGCCTTACTTTCCATCATTTTTTCCGGTATGACAAATGCGGGTCTGGCGGTACCCTGTGATTCAGTCCGGCAAGCGACAAATTACCCAATAATTACCAGGAATAACGCCCCCCATGCGCTACGACAGCATCCTCGAAACCATCGGCAACACACCTATAGTGCGATTGAACCAACTCGCGCCCACCGGCGTTGATATGCACGTAAAGGTTGAGTCTTTTAACCCGATGGCGTCGGTAAAAGACCGTCTGGCTTACGCGATCATCACCGATGCACGGGCAAGCGGCGCCCTGAAGCCCGGCCAGACGGTCGTAGAGGCCACTTCTGGCAATACGGGCATCGCGCTGGCCATGGTCTGCGCAGCCCTGGGCCACCCCTTTGTGGCCACTATGGTTGAAACCTTCTCTGTGGAGCGGCGCAAGATCATGCGAGCACTGGGCGCAAAGGTTATTTTGACGCCAGCCGCCGAGAAAGGCTCGGGCATGGTAAAGCGCGCCGAGCAACTGGCAGAACAGCACGGCTGGTTTCTGAGCCGCCAGTTCGACAATCCCGCCAATCCGGCTTATCACCGCAACACAACAGCGCCCGAGATTCTGCGCGATTTCGCCGGCGAGAGGCTCGACTACTTTGTCACCGGCTGGGGCACAGGCGGCACGCTAACCGGCGCCGGCGAGGTCATTAAAGCCGCCCGCCCAGAAACCCAGATCATCGCGGTTGAACCCGAGGAAGCCTCGCTGTTAGGTGGCGGCGACTGGAGCCCGCACAAAATACAAGGCTGGACCCCAGATTTTATTCCGTCGGTGCTCAATCGCGACATCGTCGACGAGCTGCTAACGGTCAGCGGCGACGAGAGCATCGCCGCCGCACATAAGCTTGCGCAGAAGGAAGGCATTTTTGTAGGAATCTCGGCGGGCGCGACGCTCGCGGCCGGGCTGCGGGTTGCGCAGAAGGCTCAGCAAGGCAGCGTGGTGCTCGTGATGCTCCCAGACACCGGCGAGCGCTATCTGTCGACACCCCTGTGTGCGGATCTCGAAGAGGGTTCTGATGACGCTTGGCTTGCGTCTCTGTAATAACGGTAAACTAGGGCCACTTCTGACTCTTTAGAGAACGCGAACAAGACACCATGGAATTACTAAGCCTCGATAATCTGGTCACCCTGTTCATGCTCGTCCTGCTGCAAGCTGTGCTGGGTTTCGACAATTTGCTATACATTTCGCTTGAGTCGAAGCGCGCGCCCGAAGCCGACCAGGCCCGGGTCCGCAAAATGGGCATCGGTATCGCGGTGGTCCTGCGGATCGTCCTGCTGTTCTTACTCACCAGCGTGATTAGCTACTTCCAAGACCCCATATTTTCGCTCCACATCGATGGTGTTATCGAGTGCACGTTTAACCTGCACGCCGTTATCGTTTTGCTGGGGGGTATTTTTATCCTCTACACAGCCACCAAAGAAGTGCT
This sequence comes from uncultured Pseudomonadales bacterium, assembly GCA_964519335.1. Lineage (GTDB taxonomy): Bacteria > Pseudomonadota > Gammaproteobacteria > Pseudomonadales > Azotimanducaceae > JALZVT01. The sequence goes on along the minus strand of CAZFIA010000002.1, from coordinate 81,978 downwards.
GCACATGATGAGTCTTGACGATCTCGAAAATGAGAATCGCGAACCCAAGAGTGCGGCCTCGGTCATCACCTGGATTGTGCTGATGAACCTGGTGTTCTCCTTCGACTCGATCCTGTCTGCCATGGCGCTGACCGACATATTCATCATTATGGCCATAGCCATAGTGATCGGCGGCCTCCTAATGATTTTTCTGGTCGATACCGTCTCGGACTTTTTGCAAAAGAACCGGATGTACGAGGTGCTGGGCTTATTCATATTGTTTGTGGTTGGCATCATGCTGCTCACCGAAGGTGGCCATCTAGCCCACCTCACCTTGTTTGACGAAGCGGTCCAGCAAATGAGCAAAACCACGTTCTACTTCGTTATTGGCACGCTGGTCCTCACCGACATCGTCCAGACCCGCTACCAGAAGCGGCTGCAGCGCATGAAAGAGATAACCGCTGCGGCCGCTCAAGAGAAGGCCCTGTTAGAGACGGCGAAGCCGGAGCAGGTTTGACGGACACTCAGAGAGATAGGCTAGCAGCGGCTTGTAGCTAACTGTAAATTATCGATATATTCCCTTAACCCGGCTTGCGATTATCACCGTGCGCCGTACTTTGTGACAAAAGAATCGCGGAGAACCAGCGCATGCACCAACGATCCAAACCCTTAGCCATGGCCAGTCTGCTGGCGACGAGCGTCTTTTACGCTTTAGGCCCCTCAAACGCGTTGGCCGCCGACTACACCGTGCAAATTGGCGCGTTTGGCGCCGCCCCTGAAAAAACCTTTACTCGCGATGCTTCAGAGTTTGGTGAAGTGATGGTTAACGAGGCAGGCGATGGCGTTACCCGAGTCTCCGTAGGCCGCTACGCGACAAAGAGCGAAGCCGTAGACGCACAGACGCGGTTGCGGATCGCAGGCTACAACGACGCTTATGTCACCAGCGTGAAGTCAGGTCTGACTGCAACCAGTGGCAGCCCGAACGCTGCACCTGCGCAAACGGCAGCGGCTCGACCAGCAACTTCTTCCGCACCAGGCAAAGCACCAACGGTTGCAGCGCCGGTGGCAGCGGCAACATCCTCCTCACAAGCCGGTCGCTTCAGACTGCGCACTCATGACACTCAAAGCGGCGAGACCACAGATCTACAGGTCTCACCAGCAGGAGGGAATCAACCTCCAGCCGTCGTCGCTGGTGTGGGCGCCGATAAGGTACCGCCGCATCTGCGCAACAAGCTGGTCTATCTCGACGGCGTGCCACACATCAAAGAAGGCGATCAGTTTATCCCAATGAAGGACGTCGTCGCCGGCAAGCCTTAACTACTCTTTGGCCTCCTTTTCAGGGAGAGTCAGGCCAGAGTCAGGGAGAGTCAGGGCAGAGGGTCAGCCCGACGCTCGCGCATCCACGCGAGCACCCGCGGGTAACTCACGGGCATTAACCGATGCATAAGCGCAATAAACTGCGCATCCTTGCCGACAAGAATACGCGCCTTGTTTTTCAAGGTGCCCTGTAAAATGATGTCTGCTGCCTGGTCTGGCGTTAAACCCGCCATTTCTTCAAATGACGCAGCCATAGTTTCAAGCGTCGGGGCCGCATTGTCCTGCGGCACATACCGAGACCGCTTAACAATATTGGTTTTCACTCCACCCGGGCACACACAACTCACGCCAATGTGGCTATCGGCCAACTCCTGGCGCAACGCCTCGGTAAATCCACGCACCGCAAACTTGGATGCGTTGTAGGCCGACTGGGTCGGCACAGCTATAACGCCAAAGATGCTCGCCGTGTTTACGACATGGCCGTGACTGGCCGTTCGCAAGTACGGCAGGAACGCCTGAGTGCCATGCACTACACCCCAGAAGTTAATATTCATTAGCCATTCGAAGTCTTGGATACCCAACACTTCTACATTGCCGGTGACTGATACTCCGGCATTATTGAATACATAGTTCACTCGCGAAAAACGCTGCGCTGTATCGGCTGCCCAGGCTTCAACCGCCGTGCGATCGGCAACATCAAGCTGCGTCGCATACACATCGACACCCGTGGATTGCAGTTCGGCTGCGGTGTCTGCAAGGCCGTCCGCATCGACATCGCTGATGGCCACATGACAACCCGCCTGAGCCAGTCGTCGAGCCAGCGCTCTACCCATACCTGAGCCTGCACCCGTGACGGCAGCAACTTGACCCTGCAATCGGCCTACAGAAACCATCAACTGGCCTCCAGTTCGAAGGTAACGCCCGCTCGCTCATGCAGACGATTGATGAGCTGTTCGCCCATCGCACTGGCGGGGGTCCAGATTCCACCCCCGACAGCCAGCGGATCAAGCGCGAGACACACCGCACTTTCGGCAATCATCTTGGCCGTACTGCCGTAACCCGGATCTTTATCGCCTTTCACCGTCGCTCTCACCTGATTGGATTTATCCGAAGCTCCCTGGGCAAAGAATTTGATTTCGAAAAAGCCCGCCTCTCGCTGCTCTTCATTGGGTCCTTCTCCAGGCTGCGGAACGACTCGGTTCATTAGTTTGCGCAATCCTTTAAAGGACGTAACCGCAGCCATGGCCTTGGTTGACAGGGACATCGCCAAACCCTTGGCGAAGCCGAGTGGGCCTTCGCCCATCAAGGTGCCTTCGTCATAGCGCAAGTTGTGTCCATAACTGTGATCCATAAGCGCGTTACTGCGCCTGACCACCCGAGTATTAACCCCCGCCATTACAAAAGGTCCAACGTAGCAATCAAAATCGGCGTCCCACTGTGGCGTGGATATGTCTGGGCCATCAAGACCTCGACGCACGCCAGCCGGGCTTAACGCGTAAGGGTCTTCAAGCAGCGTCTTAATTGAGGAATCGGTATCAGCCTGCTCCATCATGTACATCATGCTGGCCACAGTGCCACCGCTGAAACCGCCTTTGAATGCAGCGGCTCGATATTTAACAACGCCGCAGGTGTCGTTGGATTTCGCGCGCATGGCGTTGTGAACAAAGAGCGTGCCGAGATCTGAAGGAATGCTGTCGAAGCCGCAGGTGTGAACAATGCGCGCGCCACTGCTCTCAGCCGCATCTTGATGTGCGTCTATCATCTTGCGCATCCACTGCACCTCACCGGTGAGATCGCAGTAGTGGGTACCGCTCGCCGCGCAGGCCGCCACAAGTTTTGAGCCGTATTTAGCGTAAGGACCAACTGTGGTAAGCACAACCTTGGTGGCCGCCACCAACTCCGCAAGGCTTGCCTCATCGTCACTATCGGCAATAATCACTGGCACTTGCGCGCCCAGACTATTATTAAGCGCTTTGAGTTTGGATTCACTGCGGCCCGCGATTGCCCAGCGCACCGGCTCTGCGTGGGTGCCGGCAATCGCTTCTGACCCTTCTTGGGCCGGTAACCCATAAGCACCAAGCAGATACTGCGCCACCAGCTGACCGGTAAAACCGGTCGCCCCCCAAACAACCACGTCAAATTGATTCATTACTATCTTCTGGCTACTACTAAGCAACACAGCTTAAGCCACTCCGGGCAAGACATGAACGCGTTTGCAACCGCCGCCATGACCTCGCTAGGATGGCGCTGGGAGCTCACCTAGGACAGACCATGTTTGATTTTGGCAAGTTTACAAATTGGCTAACCGGCGGACTACTTAACAGTCACTCAACCTGGGAAACCTACAAGAGTGAAGAACACAGCTGGACGACAACCGCCGCTCAACTAAGCGGACCTCTATTGGTGCTTTGGGGCCTTGGCGCCGCGCTGCTGGGTTGGCTATTTGGCACCGGTCACGGTTTTTACGCTCTTCTTGGTCCCCTTATCAGCGGCGTCATCTGGTTCGCGTTGGCTGGATTGGTTGCCAGCTTTTTCGCCAAGAATTTTGGCGGCACCAATAGCTTTGATCAGGCCTTTGCAGCACTCAGCTTTGCGACTATCCCAACCGCCATCGGCAGCGTCGTTGGTACTTTGCCCTATATTGGCTGGCTGATAGCGCTGGCCGGATACATCTGGACAATCATGCTGCTCTGGCAATCCCTGCCGGTATTTCTAGACATCCCGCTCGAACGACGCACCGGCCACTTCTTTGCCACTCTGGCCGTGTCGCTTATTGGCATGATGTTTACGGGCTTCTTGTTCGCTGCAATCGGCCTTGGTGGCGCAATGCTTAGCGTCGCATCAAACGACAGTTCTTCGACGCGCGACGACTACGGTTCATACGAACCGCCCAGAAGCACGAACAGCAGTAATAACGGCAGCAACAGAGGATCAAACAGTTCCAGAGGCGCGACCACCCCACAGCAAGGATCTTCTACAACCACCACAACCACGATCGCCAAAGACAGCGGTGCCGGCTTTCTTGGCTTTGGTCGCGAAGTTGATTACCTGGAAGCCGCCAACCTCGACACTTTCTCGCCGCCGGTCGACGGAATGTTGCAAGAAACCCAGGTAGAACGGACCGCAAAATTTTTTGCAGCGGCGGGCCGCATCAGAGAGGCTTCCGCCGAGTCCTTTAAAAAGCTCGATGACAAGAACAACAAGCCATCACTGGGAGATTTTGTTAAAGGCATGAAGGGGCTGGTTGGCGCGGGAACGGCTGAGATGCAGGCCGTAAAAAGCGGTGGAGGTAATTGGGCCGAGCACGAGTGGGTGAAAAGACAACTCTTCGAAGCGCGCATACATCAAGACCTGAACAATACAACCGAGCACAACTATGAGCTGTATCAGGCGTACGAAGAGCAGATAAAGGACTGGCTATAAGCCGGTTTCTGCGGGCCCGTTTTGACGTCATCTTGATATTCTCACCAACCATATGCGCTATCGTTAGGACTACTAGGTCGCCGCTAAGCCTGCGCAACCTAAGGCCTTAAGGAAGCAACGAATGTCCACCGAAAATAACGAAAGCTGGGAAGAAATCGCCAAGCACTACCGCGAAATCATCAAAGGTCTCGGTGAAGACCCAGATCGCGAAGGCTTACTCGATACGCCCAAGCGCGCCGCAAAAGCCATGCAGTTTCTCAATCAGGGTTACTCTCAGGATTTGGATACGGTTGTCAACAACGCCATGTTCGAATCAGATACCGAAGAAATTGTGCTGGTAAAAGACATTGAGCTCTACTCACTCTGTGAACACCACCTATTGCCCTTTATTGGCAAGTGTCACGTCGGCTATCTGCCTAAGGGCAGAGTGATCGGCTTATCAAAGATCGCGCGTATCGTGGATATGTTTGCCCGTCGACTACAAATTCAGGAAAACCTGTCGCGGCAGATCGCCGAGGCTATTTTGTCTTCCACTAACGCCGCCGGCGTTGGAGTCATCATCGAGGCCCGGCACCTATGCATGTCAATGCGCGGCGTCGAAAAGCAAAACTCAATGATGAAAACCTCCGTTATGCTGGGCGAATTTCGTACCGACCCGGCAACGCGCAGCGAATTCCTGCAGTTGATTGCCTAACGGTTTACTTAATTGCCAGTAGCTACAATCGCAAACGTGGCCTGCACATCGCGACTGATGTCGATTTCGCCACCGCTGAAGTCGGCTCCAGAAGAATCCGCTGAGCGCCCCACCGCCATCAATTTGGGTTGAACGTGCCCGGCCTGAACGCGAACGTTCGTAACCGGACCCAGACCCACTTCAAACTGCTGCGCCACATGTATGGCTCGCTCGCGAGCATCCGCAATGGCCAGATCCAGCGCCTGGTCTTCAAGTTCTGGGCGTTTTGAAGTATCGAGGGTAACGCCGGAAATGTTATTGATACCCGATTCGAGTGCGTCGTTCATAAAGTCGCCGTATTTATCAAGCTTACGCAAAGTCACGCTTATCGTCCTCGAACCCTGCATGCCATCAATTGTGCGCCGTCTGTTGTCGTACTGATAATTGGGGCTTAGATTGACAATCGCCGCGGTAACATCTCTTCGGGCAACCCCGTAGTCATCAGTAACTTTAAGTACGGCGCGCGTAACCGCATCGATCTCTCCCTTCACTGCCACAGCAGTTTCGGCCTGTGCACTTACTTGCAACGTCATGCGCACCATATCGGGTTCAACCACTATTTTTGCGCGGCCTGTAACATGAACGCCGGTTTGCTCCTCGGCGATCACACCGGGCGGAAACAGCGTGGCCTGCATCAGGCACAGACACATCAGCAATCCGGCTGCTAACGAACCTCTTTGATAGTTCACAGCCACTCTACGCCATGCAATTCACGAAAGAGGGATACGAATCTTCTGACCCGGGTAAATCTTGTTAGGGTCTTGAATAACTTCGCGATTGGCTTCAAAAATTTCGGGGTAACGACTACCGCTGCCAAGAAATTCTTTCGCAATTCCACCCAGCGTATCGCCGCTTTCGATGATGTAGTACTGCGCTTCCGGGGCCGGGATTTCGCTGGCGGCCACAACCGTTGTTGCAGGTTCAGCCGCTGGTGGCGGTGCCGCCGGCGCGGTTATGCCATCCGCATTAACCCTTACTACCCCTTTTACATTGCCCGCAAGCAAGATCGCTTTTTCTTTAGCCTGCGCGGAATTAGCCCGGCCCTTAAGCGTAACTACTCCATCATCAAACTCGGCATGAATGGGTTGTACACCCGGATTGTTCGCCTCGATGTGCCTAACAATATCCATACCCGCTTCGGCATCAGATTTGAGAAGGTTAGCGCCCATGTCTTTGGCAAAATCGAGCAGGCCCGTTAATTTTTCGAACATTGATGTGTCCTGTGGCTGGAAATATTGTGGTTCAGGGGGTTGATACTACACCACGCTAGACGGCTTCGAGGACCAGACCTGCGTTCTTTGCAAAGCTCCGAGCCTGTTCCGGTGGCAGCCGATTGGTCTGCGCAAGTAAGGCAAGCGACGCAAAGGTTACCCAGTTGGCAGACACCTCAAAGTGATCGCGCAGTTCGGGCCGCGCTTCTGACAGGCCATAGCCATCTGTGCCCAATACCGCATAAGGACCTGGCACCCAGCGCTGGATAGATAGCGGCAACGCTTTCTGATAGTCGCTGGCCGCAACAAACACGCCTTTCAGGCCACTGAGCATCTGGGCAACGTACGCCTCTTCATCAGCTGCGTTGCCCAGAGCGTGTAACTTACGCCGTTCTACAGACTGGCCTTCGCGTGCCAATTCGTTATAGCTGGTTACGCTCCACACATCGACAACCAGATTCATCGCCCGAAGTTGAACAGCCGCCCCGAGCACTTCCTGCATGATAGCGCCGCTACCAAACAGATTGACGTCAGCATCAGTCTTTTCACCCGCACCACTCGCACCCCCGGACCCCATCTCAAACCGATACATGCCCGCACAAATCTGCTGCTCAAGCTGCTGCAACGCTTTATCAGTGAGCTTCGGCATAGCAGGCATGGGGTGATTTTGGTTGGTAAGCGTCAAATAATAAAATTCGTCACGCTGTTCGTGGTACATGCGCTTGATCCCTTCTCGCACGATAACCCCCAGCTCATAACCAAACGCGGGATCGTAACTCTTCAGATTAGGCACCGTGCTTGCAATCAAGTGGGAGTGGCCATCCTGATGTTGCAAACCTTCACCGTTAAGCGTCGTGCGCCCGGACGTTCCGCCAAGCAAGAAGCCGCGTGCCAGCATGTCGCCACACGCCCATATCATGTCGCCCACACGCTGAAAGCCAAACATCGAATAGAAGATATAAAACGGGATCATCGGCAAGCTGTAGTTGGCATAAGCGGTACCCGCTGCGAGGAACGAGGCCATAGCACCGGTTTCGCAAATACCTTCCTGCAGTATTTGTCCATCCTCCGCTTCTTTATAGGGCGCGATAGTGCCCGCATCGACCGGGCTATAACGCTGCCCCGCCGGCGAGTAAATCCCAGCCTGCGGAAAGAGGCCATCCATGCCAAAGGTCCGGGCTTCGTCAGGAACTATGGGCACAATATATTTACCCAGCGTTTTGTCGCGCAGAAGCTTCGACAACAGCCGGACCATCACCATGGTGCTCGACGCTTCTCGCTCGCCACTACCCTTGTGAGTGTCCGCAAATAGTTCGCGAGGCGGTGTTGGCAATGATTCACACTTCACCTGGCGCGCGGGCAGCGATCCGCCCAGAGCCTTACGTCTTGCCATAAGGTATTTCATTTCCGGGCTATCGTCCGGTGGCTGATAGAAACTCGCGCGGGCTACATCTTCTGGCGACAACGGGATCGAAAAGCGTTCAGCAAGCTCCAGCCTTTCTTCCGGCGAGAGCTGTTTCTTTTGGTGCACTGTATTGCGCCCGGCAGAGCCCGGTCCCAGGCCGTGGCCTTTCACTGTCTTTAGCAGCACAACACAAGGCCGACCTTCGGTCTGCGATGCTTCACGATAGGCTGCAAATATTTTCTTGCGATCATGGCCGCCGCGCCGAATCGAAACTATTTCCTCGTCGGTTAACGACTCCATGAGTTTTTTTAGTTCTGGAGTATCTTCCACCCAGTGTTCTCGCACCGCGTCACCTGGCGACACGGTGTACATCTGATAGTCACCATCCACCGCTTCTTCCATGCGCCGCTGCAAAGCGCCGCTTTCGTCACGCGCGAGTAAGCCATCCCAACCGCCACCCCAGATCACTTTGATCACGCGCCAGCCGGCACCACGAAACGCCCGTTCTAGTTCCTGAATGATCTTGCCGTTACCGCGCACGGGGCCGTCGAGTCGCTGCAAGTTGCAGTTGATCGACAGCACCAGATTGTCGAGGCCTTCGCGGGCCGCAATGTTAATTGTGCCAAGCACTTCAGGTTCATCAGATTCGCCATCGCCAATGAAGGTCCAGATCTTGCCGCCATTTTTTGGCTTAAGGCCGCGGCTCTCCAAGTACTTGGCGAACCTGGCTTGATAGATCGCACTGGGCGTGGACAACCCCATACTCGCCGTCGGCATTTGCCAGAAATCAGGCAAACGCCGCGGATGCGGGTACGACGGCAGGCCGCCACCAGCACCCAGCTCGCGCCGGTAGTTAGCTATCTGCCGAGCACTCAATCGTCCTTCAAGAAAGGCCCTGGCATAAACCCCCGGCGCGGTGTGCGCCTGAAAGTGCACTTGATCGCCACCATAGTCAGCGCTTTGCGCTCGAAAGAAGTGGTTAAAACCCACCTCCATCATGGTGGCAGCCGACAGATAGGTCGCAATATGGCCGCCAACGCCGGAACCGCTATCGTAGGCTTGGAGTACCATCGCCACCGCATTCCAGCGAATGATGTTCTCGATGCGGGTTTCAACTTCGATGTCGCCGGGATATTCGCCCTGATCGAGAACGTCTATGGTGTTGCGATAGAGCGAATTGAGCGAGCGCCTAACCGGTGTACCGGAGGAAAGTGCCAGGCTCGCTTCCAATTGAGTGAGGACCGTGCGAGCACCATCCGCCCCGCGTTCGCGTAAAAGAGCCTCAAAGGCCTCAAGCCACTCGGTTTGCTCGGTGCTCCAGTCGTCGGAACCAGGAGATGATCGACTCACAATAGGTCAGGGCTTTTTTGTTGGGAAACTAACCCGCAGAATACCGGAAACAAGAAGGAGCAACATTTGATGGCGGGCCCAGGGGCAGAAGCCGTGGCAGGCGCCATGGCCGATGTCATCGCGAATTCGCAGCAGATCGAGCTAGACGCCGGTGGATATCGCTTTCATGCGCTATCCGCCGAGCCAGTCGTTGCTGACCAATCTGACGGGACCCCGCCGCTAATGCTGTGCCTGCACGGCTTTCCCGATTGCCCGGCTACCTTTGTCGAACAGATGCGTGGCTTCACAGCCGCGGGCTTTCGAGTTGTGGCGCCCTACCAGCGGGGCTACCACCCAGACACACTGAGCGAGGAAAACCGCTATCAGACGATCGAGCTTGCGCAGGATGCACTTAACCTGATCGACGCGCTTGGTTACGAAAGAGCCGTCATTTTTGGTCACGACTGGGGCGCATCGATTGCAAGTGGAGCTGCCATGCTCGCGCCAGAAAAAGTAACCGCACTCATCACGGCCGCTGTTCCTTACGGCGGCAAACTGGGCGAGTTACTTCTCATCGATGCAGACCAGCAAAGGCGTAGCTGGTATATGTTTTTCTTTCAGACAGCTCTGGCAGAAATGGCGGTAGCACACGACAACATGGCGTTCATCCGCAGGCTTTGGCAAGACTGGTCTCCAGGCTGGAAGTTTCCGGAGTCACAGCTCCAATTAACGCTCGATACTCTGGCCCAACCCGGCGTTCTGAACGCGGCACTTTGTTACTACCGGTGCGCGCTTGATCCCGACTATCAACACAATGATGTTGCGGCGCTGCAGGGCCGCGTGGGAGAGGAACTGAGCACGCCAACACTGCATCTGCATGGCGGAATCGACGGCTGCATTGGCATTAGGGCAACAGAAAACATGGCCAATCACTTCAGCGGCCCTTTCGAGCTAGAACTCATGCCCCACGCCGGACACTTTCTGCATCAGGAAGATTCACCATTCGTTAACGCGCGTGTGCTTGAATTTCTGGACCGACACGCAGGGCGTTCAACCAGTGTTCCCGGCACTTAGTAGAATGGCTGAATTAACACAAGCCCCCGAGTTGGCCGCAAATAAAAACGTTCTGACGTCCAAACCGTTTGAGCGCTTTTTGCGCACAGAGCCGAAGGTGACTTACGTCGAAGAAACCGATTCAACCCTGCGACGATTTGTAATCGACCGAGTTGAACGTTTGATGGGGCGCGGACAGGTTGACGGCATCTACCAGGACCTGAAAGAACCCGACTTTGATGCGCAAGTGTTCTTCAAAGAAGCGCTAGCGCGAGGCAACATCACATTGCAATACGATGAGGCCCAGCTAGCCAAAGTGCCCGGAACCGGGCCAGTAGTATTTGTTGCCAACCATCCCTTCGGCATTATCGATGGGCTAGGACTGTGCAACCTTGCGCTCAAGTGTCGCGGCAATTTCCAGATTTTGATCCACGCAATCCTGTGCCAGGACAAAGACTTGCTACCGCATTTCTTACCCATCGATTTCACCAAACATCGTGATGCCCGAAAAACCAACATCTACACTAAGCGGCTAGCTTTGCAGAGCCTCGAAAACGGGGTACCGATTCTAATCTTCCCATCCGGATGCATCGCAACGGCCGACAAGCTGGGCTTCGGCGAAGTCGCAGACCGGCCCTGGACTACCTTCGCCGCCAAGCTCATCCAACAATCCGGCGCCACCGTTATCCCGTGCTTTTTCCACGGCCGAAACAGTCGTTTGTTCCAGCTTGCAAGCCACATCGCAGAACCGCTGCGGCTGGCCTTGCTGCTCAACGAGATCGTGAATAAATTTGACACGAAAGTGCGCATCTCAATAGGCGATCCGGTGACTCCCGAGGAGATTTCTGAGTTTGGCTCCCGCGCCGAAATAACTGATGCATTGCACACCCGGGTATGGAACTTGCGGGACAGCAATTAGCCTGTTTTTGGTACACTCGAGACTAGCTATATCGCTGGGAACGAGGGGACCTTTTCCATGCTTACCAATAGAGAGCCTGCCAATAAAGAAACTGCTGACAACAAGCAGCTGGGCTTTACCCGCCACATTATCGCCGTTGGACTAACCGCAAGCCTTACGTTGCTCTCAGGCTGCGGCCAAGGTGAAACCGAAAATGCAGCAAGCGCTGTAGATTCCGCAGTAAGCGCGGGAGAGGCCGGGGCAACGGCAGATACCAGCGCCTCTAGCAAAGGAGCTATTGCAAACATTGATGGCGAGCGAATCATCAACGCCAACTCCGAACCCGGCAACTGGATGGCCCACGGGCGCACCTACGACGAACAACGCTACAGTCCGCTGACCCAGATAACCGATAAAACGGTTAACGACCTTGGCCTCACCTGGTACTGGGATACCGGCACCATCCGCGGGCTGGAAGCTTCGCCTATTGTGGTCGACGGCGTGATGTACTCCACCGGCAGCTGGAGCGTCGTGTGGGCGCACGATGCAAAAACTGGCGAACTGCTATGGCAATACGATCCAGAAGTACCGCGTTCCCACGGTGTTTATGCCTGTTGCGACGTCGTTAACCGCGGTGCAGCCGTTTGGAAAGGCCGCGTCTACGTGGGCACCATCGATGGTCGGTTGGTTGCGCTCAATGCCAGCGACGGCTCGGTGGCCTGGAGCAAACAAACCACCGATCGCGATCGCGCCTACACCATCACCGGCGCACCGCGCATCGTTAACGACAACGTGGTCATTGGCAACGGCGGCGCAGAGTACGGCGTGCGTGGCTACGTTACGGCCTACGCCGCTGACAGCGGCGAGCAAAAATGGCGCTTCTATACCGTACCCGGCAATCCTGATGACCCTTACGAAAACAAAGCCCTCGAAGAAGCCGCAAAAACCTGGCGCGGCGACGAATACTGGAAAGTGGGCGGGGGCGGCACCGTCTGGGATTCCATGGCGTTTGATCCAGAACTCAACACGCTCTATATCGGCGTGGGCAACGGCTCGCCCTGGAACCGCTACATACGCAGCCCCGGCGGCGGCGACAACCTGTATCTGTCATCTATAGTCGCGCTCAATCCCGACACCGGTGAGTACAAGTGGCATTACCAAACGACGCCCGGCGACAACTGGGATTACACCGCAACCCAACACATGATTCTGGCCGACATGAAGATTGGCGGCGCAGATCGCAAGGTCATCATGCAGGCGCCCAAGAATGGCTTTTTCTACGTGATCGATCGAGTCACCGGCCAGTTCATTTCTGCCGAAGCTTATGTGCCTGTGCAGTGGGCAACCCACATAGATCCCGAGACCGGCAAGCCCGTTGAAAGCCCCGATGCACAGTACGCAAATGATCTTAAGACCATTCAGCCCGGCCCCCTTGGCGGCCATAACTGGCATCCAATGACGTACAGTCCGGACACCAATCTGGTCTACATTCCCGCGCTGGGGCTTGAGTTTAAGTACGCGCAGGACAACGCGTTCAAGTACGACCCTAAAACCTGGAACCTGGGCATCGACTTCAATCTGCCTGGCCCCGCAACCCCAGACGAGATTGTCGAAACACTGCAAAAAGTGAAGGGTCACCTCGCAGCCTGGGATCCGGTAAAGCAGGAAGAAGTGTGGCGAGTAGAACACGACGCCTCCTGGAACGGCGGCCTGCTTAGCACCGCCGGCAACCTTATCTTTCAGGGCCGAGCAGACGGAACCTTTGCTGCCTACACAGCAGACACGGGCAAAGAGGTTTGGACCAGCCCGGTACACGTTGGCATTATCGCGCCGCCCATTTCTTACATGGTTGACGGCGAGCAGTACATTGCTGTGGTTGCTGGCTGGGGCGGGGCCTTTGGTTTAACGGCAGGCGTTCCGCGGCACAAGTCCAACGCCATGAAAGAAGGTCGCATACTGGCCTACAAGATTGGCGGTAAGGAAGTATTGCCACCGCCAGACATTGCCTGGATGGAGCTTCCGCAGCAGCCCGATCTGCAGGCAAGTGCCGACCAACTCGCGAATGGCCAGTCGCTGTTCAATAACAACTGCCAGGTTTGCCACGGCGCAGGCGTCATAAGCTCAACCGGTGGTGTGCCCGATCTGCGCTACATGAGCGCGCAAACTCACGAGGCCTGGGATGCGATCGTGCGCGGCGGCGCCTACACCGATAGAGGCATGGTGAGCTTCTCGCACGTGGTTGATGAACAGGGGTCGAAAGATCTGCACGCCTATGTCGTATCAGTCGCTAATGCGTCAATAGCGCTATGCGAAACCGAATACCGGGCTAACTATCCGGAACTGCTTGAAACGGCCTGCGTACAGCCACTGGCCGACGCAAACCCGGCTCCGGCCGAAGGAAATAGCGCCGGCGGCGGCTCGGAATAGAGAGGGCGGCGGCTCGGAATAGAGAGGGCGGCGCTCTTTAAGTCAGCGTTACGGGGTTTAGTGCGTTGCGGCGGTAGCAATAGCCCTAACGCCACCCCTGTGCTGGTCTTCGAAGCACAAAGCCCTGGCGGCTGCGCGACGTTCCACAGTTACTGCCACCGGTCGATGGTCTGACAGACCACAATCGAGCACATCGTATTCTCTGAGCGTCAAAGACTCAGAGATCAGCGCGTGATCAATAATCTGCGACGGCGCCCAGCTTGGATAGGTGGGGCAGGCCCGCGGGTGCGAGCGCAGGCCCACCGAAGCAAGCGGTGAATTGTTCATCACATCGGCAAGCGGCGCATTCAGGTCTCCGAGAATCACAACGTTTGGCTGGCCATCGATTAGCTCGGCAACATATTCAAGCTGGGAAACCTGGGAGCGACCTCCGAGCGACAGGTGCAAAAGCACAACCATAAGTTCTTCAGACCGACCAAACGGTAGGCGCATGACGAGCGCCCCGCGGCCAGGAATAGCGCCGGGTAGCTTATGGTCTTCGAGTTCATTTGGCGCGATGCGAGACAGCACGCCATTGCCCATTTGCGCAAAGGGCCCTAAGTCGCGATTGCACTGGGTGTACCAATAAGGAAAAGCCGCGCGGGCAGCCAGGTATTCCACCTGATTGATAAAGCCGCTGCGAATACTGCCGCCGTCAATCTCTTGCAGCGCGACCACATCAAAGTCTTCTACCAACTCGGCGATATGCGAGAGATTTCGAGCCCGTGCTTCATGAGGAAGCACATGCTTCCAATAGCGCGTGACATATTGGCTGTATCCGGTCGTGGAAATCCCCGACTGAATATTGAACGTCAAAAAACGCACAGAATCTGTGTTGGTCCCTTTCTCTTGCCCTTCTCTATCCCCAAGAACGGCCCTGTTGAAAACAGGCTGTGCCATTGACGATTGCCCGCTTCTAGCGAGCATCGAAAGTGGCGAACGCATGTTTGTCCCCGACTTAAACTGCTCGTTCAGCGTACGCTCGAAGTCGGGAGGCTTCTGTGGACTGTCCACCACTTTCGGATGGATCAGATTCAACCCTGTCTGAAAAATTGACGTGTTTCCGGCAATTCGTGTCCGGAACCGGGCTACTCGGCGCCTGCCGCCGCTTCTGACGCTGCCGCCTGCTCTTTCTTGATCAAAAAGTCGACCACCTGGAGCATGCCAACATTGGTACCCGCCATGCTGCTATTGGTTTTGTACTTGCCGTTCACGACCAGCGTGGGCACGGAAGACAGTCGGACTTGACGCGCTCGGGAGTCCGCTTGCTGAACTTTGCTGCGCACCGAGAATGAGTTGAATGCCTTCATAAAGGCCTCTTCTTCAACTGCCGCGACCTTTAGAAACAAACCGGCGAGCGCTTCCGGAGTGCGCAAATCTTGCTTGGAGGTATGCACGGCTTCAAACAGAGCGTCGTGGGTTTTATCACTTACCCCAAGGGCTTCAGCGGTATAGAACGCCTGCGCGTAGAGCTGCCAGGGCTTACTGAATATGGCAGGAACACGGGTGAATGCCACACCATCATCCTGACGGCTCGCCCATTCGCTGACGGCGGCATCGAAGTTAAAGCAATGAATGCAGAGGTAGGAGAACATCTCTACTACCTCGACCTTGTCTGGATCACTGGTTGCAACAGGTACCAGCAGCTCTTCGTAGTGCACCCCGGATTCATACAAAACAACCGCTGGAGCAGCTGTTTCTTGCTTGACCGCAGCCGCCTGTGGCGCTTCCTTAACCGCTTCAACCACTTCAACCGCTTCTAATCCTTCCGCGGCTTCTAACGCGTCCGCCGTTTCCACAACCACCTCATGGGCGCCGTCATGGTCTGCGCGTACTGGATCAATAACCACAAAAGTTAACGCCGCAAGGATTGCAGCCGCGGCCATAAGGGTAAGAGGGGACGTCAGAGGAGAGGAGAGTCGAATAGCCATAAAAATCTCGCTGAACTGAAATTAGGACTTGGGTCAGTGTGCAGTATGCCAGCCGCCAGGTTAAGGCGAGCTGAACGGCCCGCCAGCTAGTGCAGGCCCTGTAGATAGTCGGCCAGGGCGGCAATCTCGGTATCGTTCAGATTGGCGGCCACCTGGCGCATCATGCCGCCATATTCCTCGTCTGTCGCCCGGGTGCCTTCACGGTATTTAGTGAGCTGTTCGATGGTATACACCGCCTGCTGGCCGCTGATACTCGGAAACCCGGCCGGGGCATTACCGCTTCCCGTGGGGGAATGGCAGGCCGTACAGGCGGCCACGCCTTTTTCCAGTGACCCCCCTCTGTATAACTGCTGTGCAACCGCTATTTGGGCATCGTCACCCGCCGCCTGGGCAAAAGTAGCCGGCTGAGACGCATAGAAGGCCGCGATATTACGCAAGTCCGTTTCCGTCTTACCATTAAGCTGACCAGCCATGAGTACGGCTTCGCGGCTGCCGTCCTGAATCATTTGTAGCTGCCGAAACAGGTATTTCTCGTTCTGGCCACCAATGTTGGGGTAGTTGGGCGCAAGGCCCTTACCGTCAGTGCCGTGGCATGCCTGACAGGCGGTGACCAGGGCAGCCCCCGCCTGGGCATCACCAGTAACAGAATCTGCAGCACTTGCTCCCTGCGCTGCCAGGCAGGCGGCAAAAGTAACCGCCACAAGTTTGACCAGAGCGACTGTGTTTCTGATCTGGTTAAGTGCTTTTGTTATAGCTTTTATTGCTTTTATGGCTATTGTCTCGGCTTGAGCCGTGCTGATGCGCATCTAAGATTTCCTGCTCACCCAATCTGCCTAACGAAAAAGGCGCACAGTCGCTACCCAAGGTAGACTAGCGCCGCAAAATTGAGCGCGAATTATAAACCAATGTGGTTAGAAATGGGCGCTGTACCTACCCGCAAACACCGCAGATAACTCAACAAAATCAACAAGATCGGCGCTAATACAGCCACCTGATTTACCCCACCTATTTACCCGAGGAGGCAGACCACCGTGGAAGACAAAGAACAGCGCCTCGAAATCAGCTTCGCCACCAGCGCGACGGGTGACGGCGATCTGCCCGAACCTGAAGGGGCTGAGGTGGCCATCGCTGGGCGCTCAAATGCTGGCAAATCGAGTTTTCTGAATCGTCTGGCGGGTCACCGCCAGCTCGCCCGGGTAAGTAAAACGCCAGGGCGAACCCAACTGCTAAATTTCTTCGAAGTTCGCGGCGGCGGACGGCTGGTAGACCTACCCGGTTACGGCTATGCAAAAGCTACAAAGAACGCTCAGGCCAAGTGGCAACAGAGCGTCAACAGCTACCTCAGTTTTCGCGACGCGCTCACCGGCGTTGTGCTGGTGATGGATATCCGCCGACCCTTTCAACCTTTTGATGAAGAGCTGCTCACCTGGTCGGCTGAATCAGAACTGCCCCTGCACATTTTGCTGAACAAGGCAGACAAGCTGAAGTCTGGCGCTCGCAGTACGGCCTTGTTGCAGGCGCGCAAACGATTGCAGGATGCGCCGAGCGTCTCCGTGCAAAACTATTCAGCGCTCACGGGCCTGGGACAGCTTGAAGCGATTAGCCGGATACAGACGTTGCTTCAATCTGCTGAATCTAGCGAGGTATAACGCGCCTGAGCTTCTGTGGAGACAAGAGGACTAGTGGGCTTCATCCCAATTTTGGCCAATGCCCACATCCACCACTAGTTCGACATCAAGCTCAGCGGCGTTCTGCATCGCATCGGTCACACCTGATATCAGAGCATCCACGTCGTCATCCGCCACTTCGAACACCAGCTCATCGTGCACCTGCATAATGGTCTTGGCATCGAGTGACTGCTCGGCAAGCCACCCATCCACCACAATCATCGCGCGCTTAATGATATCGGCCGCGGTACCTTGCATGGGCGCATTGATCGCCGTGCGCTCCGCCGCCTGACGGCGCATGCCGTTACGGGCGTTGATCTCAGGCAGGTACAGACGCCGGCCAAATACCGTTTCAACAAAACCCTGCTCAGCCGCAAGGGCGCGTGTCTCATCCATATAGGCCCGCACACCGGGATAACGATCGAAATAGAGATCTATGTATTCTTTGGCAACGCCATTGGTAATGCCTAGCTGACGCGCGAGGCCATAGGCCGACATGCCGTAGATCAAGCCAAAGTTGATCGCCTTAGCGCTGCGGCGCTGATCATCGGTAACAGCATCAACGTCTTCGCCAAACACTTCAGCCGCTGTTGCCCGATGGACATCAAGCCCTTCGGCAAACGCCGTTCTTAAGCCCTCATCCTTCGACAGGTGGGCCATGATCCGCAGTTCAATCTGGGAGTAGTCTGCAGCCACCATTTTGCTGCCTCGCGGCGCAACAAAAGCCGTGCGCACCCGCCGACCTGCCTCGGTGCGTATTGGGATGTTTTGCAGGTTAGGATCAGAAGACGACAGGCGTCCGGTGGCAGCAACAGCCTGATGATAAGACGTATGCACGCGACCCGTTTTTTGATTGATCTGCAGCGGCAGCTTATCGGTGTAGGTGGATTTCAGTTTCGTGCAACTTCGATAGTCCATTATGAGTTGCGGAATCTCGTAGTCGTGCGCGAGTTCCTGCAGTACCGGCTCGGCAGTAGAGGGCTGACCCTTGGGGGTCTTCTTTGTTACCGGTAAATCCAGTTTTTCAAACAGAATGTGCTGAAGCTGCTTGGGCGACCCCATGTTGAATTCTTCGCCAGCAAGAGTGAACACCTTCTCTTGCAGCTCTTCGGCTTGCTTTGCCAGCGCTTCGCTCTGCTCACCCAGCAAACCCGCATCCAGCAAGGTGCCATTGCGCTCTATGCGCGATAAAACGCCTATCAAGGGCAGTTCTATATCCTTAAATACGCTGGCCAAGGTCGGCTCTTTTTCGAGCATTGGCCAAAGCTCTTCATGTAATCGCAGCGTAATGTCTGCATCTTCCGCCGCATAGTCTGCGGCTTTCTCGAGCGGAATCTGGTTAAAGGTCAGCTGTTTTGCGCCTTTACCCGCTATGTCTTCGAAGTGCACGGTTTTCAGGTCAAGGTATTTGGCCGCCAGCGCATCCATGTTATGGCGGGTTGCCACGCTATTAAATACATAGCTTTCGAGCATAGTGTCATAGGCAATACCGTTTAGCTCAATGTCGTAGCGAGCCAAAACGCTCATGTCGTACTTAAGGTTCTGGCCCACTTTCTTTATAGAGGGGTCTTCAAGAATCGGTTTAAGAACAGACAGCAAGTCGGCAAGACTGATCTGTTTAGGCGCGCCCTCGTAATCATGGGCAACCGGAACGTAGGCCGCTTCGCCTTTGGTAGTCGCAAAAGAAACACCAACAAGCTCCGCCTCCATGTAATCGAGGCTGGTGGTCTCGGTATCAAAGGCAAACAGCGGTGCTGCTTTGAGTTTCTTCAGCCAGGCGTTCAGCGACTTTTTGTCGAGCACACAATCGTAGTCGCGGTCAGCGGCGAGTTCAGTTGCCGAACCTTCTGATCCGCCTTCACCAATAAGTTCATCACGCCAGGTCTTGAATTCGTAGCGTTCAAACAACTCGCGCAGAGCGTCTAGATCGGGTTCGCCTGCAACCAGCTCCTCAACACTCTGGTCGAGTTCTACATCGCACTTTATCGCGGTGAGCGCCCGCGAAAGCGGCAGCTGCTCAAGTGAATCGCGCAGGCTTTCTCCCACCTTGCCCTTGATCTCGTCAGCTTTGTCAATCAATCCGTCGAGTGTGTCGTAGATGCCCAACCACTTTGCCGCGGTTTTAGGTCCTACCTTAGGCACGCCCGGAATGTTGTCCGCGGTGTCGCCCATGAGGGCGAGATAATCGATGATCTGATCGGGCCTCACTCCAAACTTCTCTAGAACGCCTGATTCATCCATAGCGGTGTCGGTCATGGTGTTTACCAGCGACACATATTTGGTCACCAGTTGCGCCATGTCTTTGTCGCCCGTGGAGACAACGGTCGGACGTTTGGCCCTGGTGGCCTGAACTGCAAGCGTGCCTATGACATCATCGGCTTCTACTCCCGGAACAACCAATAGCGGCATGCCCATGGCTTTAACCATCTCGTGTATCGGCGCAATCTGCGCTCGCAGCCGATCATCCATTGGTGGCCGGTTTGCCTTGTACTCCGAGTACATGTCATTGCGAAACGTCTTGCCCTTGGCGTCAAACACAACCGCAACCGGGCTCCCGGGGTAGTCTTTGGCAAGCCGGCGTAACATCGCAATCACGCCACGAATGGCGCCCGTATGGGTGCCATCACGGGTTTGTAAATCGGGCATCGCGTGGAAGGCCCGAAACAAATACGAAGATCCATCAATCAACAGCAGAGGTTTGTCTGCGGCCATCTTTTACGCCACCATCACTACATGAACATCAAGACTTTCAGGCTAACACAGGCATCCGCGTATGCACTCGGCGTCACGCCCAGCAGGTGGCGTTGGCTGGTCTGCCTAATAGTTCTGAGCTGGGCACCTTTAGCCATTGCCCAGATTGCCCCCCCAGATGTAAACGAAGCTGCGGCTGAAGCCTCTACTGAAGCTGCGACTGAAGAAAGCCAGCCACGAGATGGCGTTGAACTGCTCGACGGCATCCAGCGTTCGCTGGACGGGCCCGATGTAGTGATTACCGCTGGCAAAGACCGCACGGTGTTTGAGTACAGCCAGGCCGGCCAACTGCGACTGGTAAAAATTGTGCCCCGGTTAGGGCGCCCCTATTACCTTGTCCCCGCCGATCCCACCCGGGGCTTTGGCGATCTCAATCAGGCGGGCACGTTGCTACCACAGTGGACCATTATTGAGTTTTGATGGTTGCGCTCACCTCATTAGATCAGACTGAACTTGCCGAGTGGCTGCCCCAATATGGCATTGGCGAGCTGTCTGAGTTCCAACGCATCAGCACCGGCATAGAAAACAGCAACTATTTTGTGAACACCACTGACACCAGCCAGGTGCATCAACTGGTAGTCACTATTCTCGAGCAAAATTACCCGTCGCGTGATCTATTGGTTCCACTGGCCAGCACCTTGCAGAAGGCCGGATTGCCCGTACCCAAAATACTCCCGACTAAAGGCGGAGAGAGCGTCGTCGCGCTTGCCGGTAAACCCGCAATTTTGTCTACCCGGCTTTCCGGCACCCATCCCGTCAACCCAACCAGCAGCCAATGCGCTGCGGTAGGCCGCTTTTTGGCACGTTTTCACATAGCGAGCCAGGGTGCGCGGGCATACGCCAAACTCTTTGTTCGCGACCTCGGCTGGCTGGAAAGTAACGCAGAACAGGTATCCAGCTATCTGCCGTTCGCAGACCAGGCGCTATTAAAGCGCAGCCTTGGTTATCTCAAGTCGCTGCTCACTCGCAAAGATCTGGCCGCCTTACCGAGCGGAATAGTGCACGGCGACCTGTTTCGCGACAATGTCCTGTTTAACGAACGTGGTTTGTCCGGGGTGCTCGATTTCCATCACGCGGGCGAACACTTTCTTCTCTTCGATATCGCGGTGGCCGTAAACGATTGGTGTACCGACAGCAGCGGCAATCTCGACACAGAGCGCTGCATCCCGCTGTTACAGGCGTATCACGCAGAGCGTGAACTCACGACCGACGAGCTGTGGTTCCTGCCATTGTTCATGATTTATAGCGCCACGGCATTTTGGTTATCCCGATTGCGCGGCAAATACCCGCCGCCTGGACAACCCGCCGAGGCTCGAAAAAATCCTGAAGAGTTCCGCGCGATAGTGGCCGAGCGTTGCGGACAGTTTTTTTATCTTGACCCTCGGATGTTAGAGCCTTCAGCTAGTTAAGAGCCTTCAGCGGGTTAAGAGCCTTCAGCCAAGTAAAAAGACAGAGAAAT
>CAZFIA010000002.1:19541-60256 GCA_964519335.1 uncultured Pseudomonadales bacterium | reverse complement strand
GTTAAGAGCCTTCAGCGGGTTAAGAGCCTTCAGCCAAGTAAAAAGACAGAGAAATAGTCATTTGAGTCGCTCAGATGCAGCTCGCTCCGCCAGCCGGCACTCGCCGCCAACGCTTCAAACTCCTCGGGATGGTATTTATACGAATTCTCGGTGTGAATTACCTCCCCGGAGGCAAAGTCGATAGGTTGCCCCGCAAGCTCTACCCGCTGAGCTATCTTTGATTCCAAATACATCTGAATGCTTCCCAGTTGCTCGTTGTAGATCGCGCGATGGGCAAAATTCCCGATATCAAAGTTACCAGACAGCTCGCGATTAAGGTGTTCCAGGACATTCAGATTGAATGCGGCGGTTACCCCCTGTGCATCGTTGTAGGCCGACTCAAGCACCGATTTGTCTTTCTTGCGATCAACACCAATCAGTAACTTGCCGTGCGCGCCAACAAGCGATCGCACCCGAGTCAAAAACGCAGCCGCCTGGTCTGGCGCAAAATTGCCAATGCTTGAGCCGGGAAAGAAAGCCATCGGCTGATTCCGTGGTATTTCTGCAGGCAGCTCGATCGCCTGCGAGTAATCTGCGCAGACCGCGTAAATATCCAGCCAGTCGTAGTCAGACTGAAGCGTTTTGGCTGAGGCTTCGAGGTGTTCACCCGATATATCAAGCGGCACGTAAGCCGCTGGCTTCATACCTTCGAGCAGCGCACGAATTTTCCGGCTGCTGCCACTGCCGTATTCGATAAGGGTAACCGCACCCGAAAAATGGCTGGCGATCTGCGCGCTATGGGCCTCAAACAGTTCCGTTTCAGTACGCGTCGGATAGTATTCCGGCAGCCGCGTTATCTCATCGAACAGTTGCGAACCGCGTTCGTCGTAGAAAAACTTAGGCGCTAGAGTTTTTTGCGGCGCACTCAATCCCTCCAGAACTTCAACGCGCATCTCGCGCAATACAGGAGCCAGATCAAAAAATTTGTAGACGCTCACTGGAAAACCCTCTCAACTGCCCTTCTTCAAATAGAGTGCTACACCGCGTCCGCGGCGAGCCGAATTCCCGTGAACTGCCACCGATCAGGTGGATAAAAGAAATTTCGGTAGGTTAATCGCGCGTGTCCTTCGGGCGTCGCTACAGACCCACCACGCAACACCATCTGCCCGCTCATAAACTTGCCGTTGTACTCGCCCAGGGTTCCTTCCAGGGGCTTAAACCCCGGGTAGGGGGAATACGCGCTGCGAGTCCACTGCCACAAGCTATCCACCAGTTGCAGGAGCTTTGGCCCAGTTTCCGCTTGCGCATGCTGTGCAGCAATTTCCCATTCGGCTTCGCTGGCCAACCGATGCCCGGACCAACGCGCATAGGCATCTGCTTCGTAGTACGACAGGTGTGATACTGCGGCTTGCGCTCGCAGCTCGGAAAGCCCAGTCAGTAAATACTCGTACCACTGTCCATCTCGGTTACGCCAATACAGCGGCGCCGGAGTCTTGCCAAACCGGCCAGCTTGCACAGCAGCCCAGCCCTCTGATAACCACAACTCTGAACGTTCATAACCACCGTCAGCGACAAACTCGAGATACTCGCTGTTGTTCACTAGCCGGTTAGCGAGTTGAAAAGGTTCGAGCCACTGCTTGTGGCGTGGCGTTTCGTTATCAAAACAAAAAGAGTCATCCCCTGGGTTAATGCCGATCTCGCAGACACCGCCGTCGAAGCTATAAAATTCAAGCGGACAAGACCCAATGTCGAGGGATGAATCACTGACAGCAGGCCTGCTTTCGAGACTTTCGGTGTAGGGTGCATGAACCGGCGAGTTGCCAAGTATGTATTTTATGTCCGTAACCAGTAGCTCTTGATGTTGCTGCTCGTGCTGCAAACCCAGCACAACTGCGCTAGTCAGTTCTTGACCCGATGAGTCTGTTTCGGCACTTGCCAGCAACTCATGCATGTTGTCATCAACATGAGCTCGATAGGCATACACTTCTTCCACCGTTGGCCTCGACAGGTTGCCGCGATCGGTACGCGGATGTTGCTCGCCTACGCCGTTGTAGTATGAATTAAACAAGTATTCATAAGACGGATCGAAAGCCTGGTAACCCGCAAGCTTTGGTTTTAACAGGAAGGTTTCGAAGAACCAGCTGGTATGGGCAAGATGCCATTTGGGCGGACTTACATCGGGTACAGGTTGTACGCCGTAATCGTCAACCGCCAACGGCTTACAAATAGCCAGCGCCTGCTGCCGAACTCGATCGTACTGCTGACTAAGCGGTTCGTTGTGACCGCGCGATACCTGCACAAAAATTCCCGCGTCTAGTCCCGCGCTTAAAAAGAAGCGCGCAACGTCCTGAATGTCTCAACGAGTTTAGCACGCGTATGCGGTAATTTGATGAAGCCGTGATAGTGGCCCCGTGGATTTACAATCACCAAATTGCCCGTGTGGTCTATCTGGTAGGGCTCTCCGGAGGCTCCAGGCACTTTCTGGAACGCCGCGTTTACTTGTGTGGCAAAAGTAGCAAGGTTTGTAATGCTGCCTGTTACGCCTGTAAAACTGGGCGAAAACGCCCGGGCATACTCGCCAAGAGCGCTCAGATCATCGCGCTCGGGGTCAACGCTTACCAACAACCCGCGGAATGCAGTGCGTTCTTCTTCACTCAAATCATTGTACGCCTGGCCCATCACCGACATGCTCGTCGGGCAAATGTCAGGACAGTTTGTAAAGCCAAAGAAGATAAAGCTCCACGCACTTTCTGACTCTGACTTAAAGTTTGACTCGGTAAAGGGCTCGCCTGCGTCTGTTTGCAAATCAATGTCTGCGAGTGCCCTGGGTTTAGGCAGCATGATGCTGCCCTGCTTTGCCAGCTCTTCGAAGGAAAGTGTTTTTACTCGCGTGGTGTTAAATACAAAGGCCGCGAGCACAATCATGATGAACACAATGCAAAGCAAAACCGTGCTGCGAACACCGTTCACCGCTAGAGAACTCCCGAAGCCATAGGCGACAGCGTGTAATGATCTACCAGCAACGCCAAAAACAGGAGCCCTAAATAAACGATGCTATAGCGGAAGGTGGCCATGGGCGCCTTGGGATTGGTGTCGCGAACAAGCACAACCGCCCAATAGAGAAACCGCGCCCCTAAAAGCACAGCGCCAAGCAAATACAGCTCACCGCTCATGCGAATGATGTAAGGCATCAAACTAATCGCAACCAAAATGAAGGTGTAGAGCAAGATGTGCAGTCGGGTATAAGACTCACCGTGGGTGACCGGCAGCATAGGAATATCGACGTCTGAGTATTCTTCTTTACGCTCGAGAGCCAGCGCCCAGAAGTGCGGCGGCGTCCAGGCAAAGATAATGAGTACCAGCAACAGCGCCCCTGGCTCAACGCTGTTGCTTACGGCAGCCCAGCCAAACAAGGGCGGCGCTGCACCAAACAGCCCGCCAATCACAATGTTTTGAGGGGTGGCGCGCTTTAGCCACAGCGTATAGATCAGACCGTAGCCTACCCAGGAAGCGAGGTTTAACCAGGCTGTAAGCGGGTTAACCAGGAAATACAGAACCAGCATGCCCAGACAACCAGTCACTGCGGCAAAGACCACACCCTGATTAAAGCCAACCCGACCCTGCGCGATTGGCCGGTTGTGCGTTCGCGCCATGCGGGCATCAATCTCTGCATCCGCGAGATGATTCACAGCAGCCGCCGAGCCTGCTACCAACGCAATGCCCAGCGTGCCGAACACCAGCGCATCGACAGGCACCATACCCGGTACCGCCAGAAACATACCAACCACCGCGCACAACAACATGA
Source organism: uncultured Pseudomonadales bacterium (assembly GCA_964519335.1). Taxonomy (GTDB): domain Bacteria; phylum Pseudomonadota; class Gammaproteobacteria; order Pseudomonadales; family Azotimanducaceae; genus JALZVT01. The sequence goes on along the minus strand of CAZFIA010000002.1, from coordinate 56,472 downwards.
GCAAAACCACACGCGGTTTACACATCTCGTAGTAGTCGCGCCACACTGCCGGGGCATGTACTTCTGCACCAACAGGAGCAGGCGCGATTACTGTGTCTGTAAGGCCGGAGCCGGGGTTAGTCACTTCAGGAAAAACTCTTTAAAAACTCTTCAAAACGTCATCAATGCGCAATCAATGCGGAATCAGTGCGCAAGCAAAGCGCGCCGCGCAATCTGCGCTCTATAGTTCACGGCAATGAGCGCAAGCAACAGGGCGGCACCACCGAGATTATGGAAGGTTGCGTTCAGAAGCGGCAACACCCACACAATATTCAGCACACCCAAAGCCAGCTGCGCCGCAAGTATAGCGCTTAACCATCCGGCCAGGTCTGAGCCCGCGCGGGCCATCCGCCACGAAAGCGCCCCAACTACTAGCAAAATCAACAAAGCACCCAGACGATGCACCATGTGGATCGCCTGCCGCGCGCTGTTGTCCAATTTGCCCCCAAGATAATTTGGCCCTACCTCCTGCATCACATCGAAGCCCTTGCCGACATCCTTTGCAAAATTTTCAAACGGCCAGGCATCCGCCGCCTGGCAGCCCGGGAAGTCAGAACAGGCAAGGGCTGCGTAATTGGTCGAGGTCCAGCCACCCAAAGCCACTTGAAAAATCACTAGCACGAGGGCAATGGCAGCGTGATGCCGAAGCTTAGACGCCACGCCAAGCGTGCCCCCAAACCCCAGCCGCAGCAGCAAAAGCCAGAGCAGCCCGAGCGTCGAAAAACCACCCAACAAATGCGCAGTGACCACCTGTGGCCATAATTTCAGCGTTACGGTCCAGGCGCCAAACGCACCCTGCAGAATAACCAAAGCGACCAGGATCAGCGGCAGCTTCCAGGGAATGCCTGTTTGCCGATGCCGAAACGCACTCACCGCAATAGCCACAATCAGTAGCCCAAGCGCCGCCGCAAAATAGCGATGAATCATTTCCCACCAGGCTTTTTCTTTCTCAACCGGAGCGTCCGGGAACAAAGCCTCGGCGGTCGCCACCGCCTCAGAAGATTGCGGCACCGTTAAAAAACCATAGCAACCGGGCCAGTCAGGACAGCCCAGCCCGGCATCGGCCAGTCGCGTATAAGCGCCAAGGCCTACAACCAACACGCCAAACACCAGCGCAATCAGCGTCAGTTTATAAGTCTGTTGCCAGCTGGTAACCATGATCGGCTCCTGTACAAAATATCAACGGACACCCTTGTTAACCCAGCTGCGAGTACTTCAAAAGTCGCTTCAGGTCTTTCTTTATGTCTACCGCCGAATCTTCAAGCGGATAGCGCAATACCAATACCCCAGTGGGGTCAACGATGTAGATGCCCGTGGCCGGGGCTCGAGCTGCAGGGTCCCTCGACAGCCGCACAAGTTTTGGATACTGCTCACCAAGTTCTGCGCTGGCGGCACCCGGCACTACCAGTGCCCGGCGAAGACGCGTTGCGTCCTTGGTCAGCAAGATCTGCAAGGAGCGCATGTGGGCCAACGCGCTATCGCAGGCACGCTCACACCCTTCGTTGGCTACCGCGAGCAGCCACCAGGTACGCTTTACGCTGCCCCGGGTGGTGCTAATCGATTTTTGCGCGCCATCATCTTTCTCATTAATTGGGCTAAACGCCTCTGGAAACTCAGCGCTAAATGCCGCTGATTCAACCGTGCGCCAATTGTAGTCGGTGACCGAGCGGGCGGGTTTAACGAACTCGCCTTTGTTTACCGTACCCCAGACGCCAGTGCCCTGAGCTACGACAAACAAAAGGTATGAGCCACCGAGCGTAATCACCATGATCGCGAGCATCAGCAGCAGCTGCTTGCGGCTATTGTTGGGCCTGGCTTGATCGGTGCTTTCTGAAGTCATTGTTTGAATTACCTTGCTCTCAAGCGGCAGAAAACGATCTGCGGTAAAAGAAATAGCCGGCAACCAACGCCACCGCCAAACCAAACCACTGAAAGGCGTAACCCTGATGGCGCTCAACACCAAAGCCAATCGTCTGTGGCAGGGCATGTAGTACCCCGGGCTGTACTGCCTCCAACCGCAGCTCTACTGTTCTTAGATCGCGCACCTCGAGATCTTTAAGCTCGACGCTAATGACCTCAAAATCGAGCCGCTGCAAACGCCAGGTAAGGTCGTTTAGCCGCTCAGCCACCGCATTGCCGAACAGAGGCAGCATTCCGGTATCTGGCCAAACTATTGCGACTACATCGACCTCACCCTCGGGGGCTTTAGGAATCTGCGGCAGCTCCTGTCGCTGTTGGGGGGCTTCAAACCATCCGCGATTAACCATCCAGGTGGCGCCTTCTGAACTAAATGGCGTGTAAACCCAGTAGCCCTGACGTGACTGGTTCACCTGATTATCGAGCAGCAAGTTGATGTCTGAGTAGCTGCCCCGCGCGCGTACCCGGGTAAAAGGCTCTGGAACAGCACCGCCAGATAGTTGAGTCGGCAGCCCGCCCAACTTTTCAAAATAACCATCCATCAACGACTGCTTATAGGCGGCTCGCTGCAACTGCCAAATACCGAGGCCAAGCACGAGCGGCAACATCACCATCACAAACAAGGCCATGCGCTTAAGCGATGTTCTGTTGCTTTCGTTACCCTCAACTTTCATATCAGTTACAGTGTTTGTTCGGTTCCAAATGAGCGTGCTATCAAGCATGGCCATCAAAATTATTATCGGGCTGCTGTTGCTTGGCATAGTCGCCAGCTTATTCAGTGGCCTGGTGTTTCTGTTCAAAGATAGCGACAAGGCCGGTTCAAAACGCACGCTGCATGCACTGGGCGTGCGCATTAGTCTCGCAGGCCTCCTGGTAGTCACAATCTGCTACGGCATCTACACCGGACAACTTGGTCTGAATGCCCCCTGGCATCAGCCCATTCGGGCCGCAGATGGACAGTCTAGCCTCCCTTCTGAGTCCTGAAGTAATAACAAAAACGCCCTGATCGAATCGCTTCAAGCAGGGCGTTCGTGTCGGTACGGCGTCTATGGCTACAGCAGATAAACAAAGACAAACAGGCCAACCCAAACCACGTCGACAAAGTGCCAGTACCAGCTAGAGGCTTCAAAGCCAAAACAGTCGTGGTGTGAGAAGTGACCCCGGATAGCGCGTATCAACTGCACCAGCAACATGAATGTGCCAAGCGTCACGTGGAAGCCGTGAAAGCCGGTGAGAATGAAAAAGGTTGAGCCGTAGATGCCGCTCGACAGGGTTAAGCCAAGGTGGCTGTAGGCTTCAATGTATTCCTCTACCTGCAACACCAGGAAGATGCAGCCCAACAAAACCGTGAGACCAAGCCAGCCAATAAACTGGCCGCGCTTGTCGTTCTTGAGACCGGTATGGGCAAAGTGCACTGTAACGCTGGATGTCAGCAGAATGATTGTGTTCCACAGAGGCAAATAGCTAAGCCAGCCAGACACCTCTGAAGAGGCTGCCCCCGGAGGCGCCATGCTGTGTTCAGGGGGCGTGAAAATCGCGTTATCCGGGTTCTGCATTACCGGCCACTCAGGCTTGAACTCAGGCCACAGGTAGTCGCCGGAGATACCCTTACCGCCTTCACCACCCAGCCACTGCACCGACAGCTGGCGCGCATAGAACAGAGCACCAAAAAAGGCGGCAAAAAACATGACTTCGGAGAATATGAACCAGCCCATGCCCCAAACGTAAGAGCGCTTCAGCTGACCGCTCACCAGGCCGACGCTGTTCTCGCTAACCACCTTGGCGAACCATTGGAAGAGCACGAAGGCAAGCCCGGCAAAACCCACGTAAAACACGCCGAGCGAGCCGCCTTCGCCGGCAGAACTGGCATTAAGGAAGATCGCAAGACCAACCACCATCATGCAAGCGGACGCCGCCAACCACACCGGATACCACCCGGAGTGCGGGATGTAATAGGAGGGAGTTTCTGAGGGATTAGCCATTGCCTGAAGGCTCCGTTATAGATGCTAGGTCAACGCGGTCGGTAACGTCGAACAGCGCGTACGACAAGGAAATTGATTGCACATTCTTTGGCAGTTCGCGGCCAACGATAAAGCGCATGGGCATAACCATCTCTTCACCGGGCTGCAGCACTTGCTGCTCAAAACAAAAACACTCGGTTTTGTGGAAATACTCTGCGGCCTTAACGGGCACCAGAGATGGAATAGCCTGACCCACCATGACCCGGTCGGTAGGGTTGCGTACCACAAAGTTAACGGCCTTGAGTTCGCCGGGATTCACCCGCACGCCGCCCTTCTCAGAGCTGAATTCCCAGGGCATGCCGTCGTTGTTGTTGGTAATAAAGTTAACGCGAATGAGCCGCGAGGTGTCGGGCGTGAGCGCCGCCGCATCGTACTCGTACTTGCCTCCGGTCTTGCCACCCAGACCGGTGATATCACACAGCAAGTCATAAAGCGGCACCAGCGCAAACGCAAAGGCAAACATGCCAACCACAAGCGCACCAAGCTTCGCGACCAACACGCCATGCGAGCTTTTTGCACTGCTAGAGTTAGTGATTGGGCTGTCGGTTTGCTGATTCATACGCTTGGCTGACTGAGATCCACAGGAAAACGCGCCTAATGCGCGTTTTCTGCCGTTACCTTCGGTGGCGTGGTAAAGCTGTGATAGGGCGCGGGCGACGGAATCGTCCACTCCAAACCGCCAGCACCTTCCCAAACCTGCGCCGTTGCAGGACGGCCACTGGTGATCGTCTTGATCACAACGTACAGGAAGAACAGCTGCGAGAAACCAAAGATAAACGCGCCAATGGACGAGATCATGTTGAAGTCAGCAAAAGCCAGCGCGTAGTCAGGGATTCGGCGCGGCATGCCGGCAAGGCCAGAGAAATGCTGGGGGAAGAAAGTCACGTTCACCCCGATAAAACTCAGCCAGAAGTGGGTCTTGCCCAGACTTTCGTTAACCATGCGGCCGCACCATTTGGGCAGCCAGTAATAAACCGCCGCAATAATGGAGAACAGCGCGCCAGGCACCAGAACGTAGTGGAAATGAGCCACGACAAAGTAGGTGTCGTGGTACTGATAGTCGGCCGGCGTGATAGCAAGCATCAAGCCGGAAAAGCCGCCCATCGTAAACAGGATGACAAACGCAATCGAAAACAGCATCGGCGTTTCAAAGGTCATCGACCCCTTCCACATCGTGGCTACCCAGTTGAATACCTTAACGCCCGTGGGCACGGCAATCAGCATCGTGGAGTACATGAAGAACAGCTGGCCAGCCAGAGGCATACCCACCGTAAACATGTGGTGCGCCCAAACGATGAACGACAGAAACGCAATAGAGGCTGTGGCGTACACCATCGAGTCGTAGCCAAACAGAGGCTTGCGGGCAAAGGTGGGAATGATCGCCGAGACGATACCAAACGCCGGCAGGATCATGATGTAGACCTCGGGATGCCCGAAGAACCAGAAAATATGCTGGAACATCACGGGGTCACCGCCACCGGCAGCGCTGAAGAAGCTGGTGCCAAAGTGGATATCGAACAGCATCATGGTGACTGCGCCAGCAAGAACGGGCATTACCGCAATCAGCAGATAAGCCGTAATTAACCAGGTCCAGACAAACAGCGGCATGCGCATAAAGGTCATGCCGGGTGCGCGCATATTCAGAATGGTGGCGATGATATTGATTGAGCCCATGATCGATGAGGCGCCCATCAGGTGCACACCAAAGATAAAGAAGGTCACCGTGTCGGGCGCATAGGTCGTCGACAGAGGCGCGTAGAAGGTCCAGCCAAAGTTAGGGCCGCCGCCTTCCATGAAGAGGGTGGAAAGCAACATGCTGAAGGCAAACGGCAGAATCCAGAACGACAGGTTGTTCATGCGCGGCAGCGCCATATCAGGCGCCCCCACCATCATGGGTATCAACCAGTTCGCAAGCCCCACAAAGGCCGGCATGATCGCGCCAAACACCATGATAAGACCGTGGTTGGTGGTCATCTGATTGAAGAACTCGGGCTCTACAAACTGCAGGCCTGGCTGAAACAACTCAGCTCGAATGATCAGGGCCATGGTGCCGCCGATCAAAAACATGAGGAAGCTAAACCACAGATACAGTGTGCCGATGTCTTTGTGGTTAGTGGTGAACAACCAGCGTGCTACACCTTTAGCCGGGCCGTGATGATCATCATGGTCGTCGTGGTGGTCTTCGATGACTGCGCTCATGGCTTAACCCTCCTTATTCATGAGTTTTACGACATCGCGGGGCTGCACCATGTCGCCGGTGTTGTTGCCCCAGGCGTTACGCTCGTAGTGCGTTACCGCGCCAATCTGGTCGGGACGCAACTGGGCGGCAAACGCTTGCATTGCCGTCCCGGGCTTGCCGTTCAAAATAATGCCGATGTGTTCATCAACCGGGCCGGTGGCAATGGCACTACCCTCGAGCGCCGGGAACACCGGCGGAATGCCTTTGCCGTTGGCCTGATGGCAACTCGCGCAGAACTTGGTGTAAACCTCTTCGCCCTGGGCCATGAGCTCGTCGTGCGTGAACTCCATATTGACCAGATCTTCCTGTTCTTTTGCCAGCTTCCGAGCGGCGGCATACCAGGCATCGTATTCATCTTCGGGCATGGCCTGCACAACAATAGGCATAAAACCATGATCTTTGCCGCATAGCTCGGTGCACTGCCCACGGTAGACACCGGGAGTTTCAACGATGGTCCAGAGCTCATTGATCATGCCGGGCACAGCGTCTCGCTTGATTCCAAAGTCGGGAACCCACCAGGCATGAATCACGTCGGCAGCAGTTACCAAGAACCGAACCTTGCGGTTAACGGGAATTCGCAGAGGCTCATCGACTTCCAGCAGATAGTGCTCGCCTTTGGCAGTCACCTCGTAAATCTCGTCTTTCGGAGTGGCCAGATTGCTGAAGTACGACAACGTATCGTTGCGATCTTCATCGAGGTATTTGTACTGCCACTTCCACTGATAGCCACGCACTTCAACCAGCATGTCTTCGCCGCCGGTGTCGTACATTTTTTGCAGCACTATGGTCGCGGGATACGCCATCGCGATCAGAATGATGGTTGGGATAATTGTCCAGGCCAGCTCAACCTTGGTGCTTTCGTGCCAGGTCGCGGCAACCGCACCGAGAGATTTACGGTGCTGCAGCATCGACCAGATCATGACGCCAAAAACGACAAAGCCGATGACGCAGCAGACGTAAAAAATTCCCATGTGCAGGTCATAAACTTCACGGGAGATGTCGGTCACGCCCACCGGCATGTTGAATTCATCGGCCAGCGCCTGGGTGCTGAACACGGCGCTGACGGCGACTGCGGCAGCAGCAGTGGCGCTTGTTCGCAGCAGTTTGCTAGGGGTCGCGAAAGTTACTCGCATCTTTTGTATAGCCCTGATTAAAGATGATTTTCTTTTGGTCGCTGAACACCGTGCGCAGCGGCTTTGAAGCCGGCGGAGTATAACAACGAAGTTTCGAAAGAAAAACGACGCTGGCTCGGAAATGCCGCGAACATAGTCGACAAAAACTCGGTTTCTTTCAATGTGTTGGCAACAAGAGCTGAACGCTTTGTTGGCGTCTCAATCAGTGTCTTTGTCTGGTTTTTCGACCCTCGTTTTTGAGGTTTTTAGAGGTCCGCCGGAAGCGCTCAGGTCTGGGTCAATAAAACGGACGGGCTGTGACCCAATCGAAGTCTTGTCCGCGACCGGTTTCCGTTCGGGTTTGCCCCGGGGAACCAGGCCTTGCTGACCCTTCTGCATGGCCAGTGGCGCCGGTTCACTAAAACCACAGGCAACGCAGGCCTGCTCGGGGCCCAGATCTGTGTCTCGAACAACAATGCGATCAATTTCCCGGCATTGCGGACAGACGGCGCCCGCGATAAACCGGCTGTTGTTACCCGGGCTCTGATCTAAGCTAGCTGTATCAGTGCGCTCTGCAACAGAGGCTGGCCTGCCGCCTGCGAGAAATTCATCCAACGACACCGCCCCTGACTTCTTCGCAGCAAACAGCGCCTCGCGTTCGGCCAACAGCCTCGCGGTATCCGGCCGAACACTGCGCCATAGCAGAAAGGCTTCTGCCGCCTGCTCAAGCAACATGCCTAGTCCATCGCTCACTTGCCCCGCCCCGTGCGACAGCGCCCAACCAGCAAACACGGTTTGCGTGGGGGCATAGAGCATGTCGTAGCAGCGCGCATCGCGAACTACTTCCGTTGGCACCAGCGCACCCTGACCCGCAAGCGAGGCTGACGTGGCGTTGATGACCAAATCGAAGGCATCAGTAAGCTCAGCTGCGGCGCAAACCGTGACTGCGCTCTCATCTGGTGCCACATCAGAAACCAGACTACGCGCCCGGTCCAGAGTGCGATTAGTGAGTACAAGAGCGCTGGGCTTTCGCCCCAAGAGTGCGGCAAGCGCACCTCGCGATGCCCCGCCCGCACCAATCAGCAATACTCTCGCCCCGGCAATTTGCCAGCCCAGGTTGGTTTCGAGATCCGCCACCAGGCCCAACCCATCGGTGTTGTGGCCTTCGAGCATTCCATCAGCAGGACAGATGGTATTTACGGCGCCGGCAACCGATGCCGCCGGACTTAAGCGCTGAACCAGGTCATGCGCTTGCTCTTTAAAAGGCAGAGTGACGTTTAAGCCCGCGCCACCGTCGGCAAAGAAAGCCGTCGCCGCCGCAACAAATCCATCCACCGGCGCAGTGACCAGGTCATAGCTGAGTGACTGTCCGGTAAGCGCCGCAAAATGCCGATGAATGAGGGGCGACAAGCTGTGTTCAATCGGCTGACCGATTACACCGTAAGCGCTGCGAGCTTCGCTGTTATCGCTCAAGCGGCAGATCCTTCACGCCTGAATCCAGCTGCGTCGCGCAGGGTCTGGGCACTGGAAAAATCAAAAATACTGCTTGGTGTGCCCGGGTTAATCACCCTGCCCGGTAAATAAAAATCAACTCTATGGCCGAAGTACGCGCGGACTTTGAGTTCGCTCACCGGCGCCAGGCGGCCACTGGGATTGGCACTGGTTGAGACCACCGCACCTCCAAAAGCGGCACACAAAAGGCGGGCCTGCTCATGCCCTGGCACGCGCACGGCCACCCCGCTGTGATCACCGGTTATCCACTGTGGCCAGGGCACTGGCGCACGATTGGGCACAATAAAGGTATGGGCTCCGGGCCAGGCATCGAGAGCGGCTTGTCGATCCGCCTCCGCAAGGCAGGCAAGTTCGCCAGTAAAAACACTGGGGTGCGCCGCGATCAGAATCAAACCTAGATCTACGGATCGGCCTTTCAAGGTCAGAATGCGCGCCACGGCGGAGCGGTCGGCGGGGTCGCAGGCAAAACCCCAGACCCCTTCGGTGGCATGGGCAACCACACCCCCCCCACGCAATACGCGCCGCGCCTCGCGCAAATGCCACCAACTATTCACCATTGGGCTCCGATAATTTCTCCCAACAGATTGTCTAAGTAGGAGACGCGCGAATATACCCTTGCGCCGTTGCTTGCACCAAACCCTTAAGCTGCAACCCAAGCAAACCTCGCTCAACCTCATCGGCGGGCAGCCCAACAAACTGCAGAAGGGCTTCGAGTTGGAGCGGCACCGCATCTATGGCGGCGAGCAGTTGCAGCTCAACGGCGTCTTCTCGATGTGGTTGGTCCAGGCTTGCCGCCGCTGATTTTGCACTGGGCACGGGCACCGCTGGCGTTTCCCATCCCAGAGCTGCAAAGACGTCCTCAGCAGTCTCAATAAGGGCCGCACCATCGCGCAATAACGCATTGCAGCCAGCACTCACCGCAGCGCCGGGTGCGCCGGGAACGGCCATCACCTCTCGACCCTGCTCAGCGGCGAGGCGGGCAGTGATCAACGAGCCGCTACGCGGCGCAGCCTGAACAACAACAACGCCGGCAGCCAGTCCGCTAATGAGCCGGTTGCGAGCCGGAAAGCTCGACTTATGCGGCGCAATCCAGGGCGCGTATTCCGATAGCAAAACGCCACCCGCCGCCAAAATCTGCTGGGCCAGCCCCTGATGGCTGCGCGGGTAGAGGTTTTGCAGTCCGGAGCCTGGAATCGCAACGGTCGGGTGATTGAGCGCAAGCGCTCCGGTGTGGGCTGCGCAATCGATGCCCTGAGCAAGCCCGCTGACCACAAGTACACCCGCATCACTTAGCCGAGCAGCTAGCCCACGCGCCATACTGACACCAAAGTGCGACGCCGCTCGACTGCCGACAATCGCAACCCGGGGCTCCGCGAGCGCGCTCAGATTGCCGCGAGCAAAAAGAAGCACCGGCGGATCGGGTATCTCTTTAAGTGAGCCGGGAAACGCCAGTGACCAGCGAAACACCGCAGTGCCCTTGTCTGTCAGCCAGCGCTCGAGTGCCGCGGCGTCTTTGGCAGACAAAACCGGGCAACCTTCGTCGTGCCAGAGCTGGTTGAGTTGAGGGGCCGTGCCTGCAGCGGCCCGCAGTCGACGCGAACCCAAACGGCTGAGCGCGCACCAGCGAGCAACCAACTGGAAATGTTGCGAATCGAGCATGGCCACAGATTGCGCGACCGGCAGCAAGCAATCCACGGCAGTTATCTCAGCCGCATGTAAGTCAGGCCGCCGTAGGGCAGCGGCCTGTTAAAGTCTAGTCTCTGAAATCAGACTGAAATCAGGGCGAGCGAACCTCGTCGCCGACGGAGAGAGGCAGTTCAGTGGTTAACACAAGACCGTAAGAAAGCTTCTCGAAAGTGCGAAACACCATCAATATTCCAGCACGTGAGGACGGCAGCTGAATCGTGTCGCCAGCAATCCGGTCTCGCGCGAGCGCGCCTTTGCGGAATATAGCGAGCACGTTGCCGACCACAAGGCCTTCGCGGGCACCCTGGTTAAGCACGACAACATCGTATTGACCAACCTGGGTAACCCCAGAGAAAACGCTAATGATTTCGCCGTTAATGTCGTTATCGGGGCCACTTGGAAAGAACGTGGACGCCAGGCGTCGTTCTTCCGTTGGTAATACGCGGTCGGTAATTTGAATTTCTTCGCGCGACTCAACCACTGACATGGTGGCCACGTCTTCGTGTTGTGCAATCGTTGTGCCCATACCGATGTAAGTGGCTTCCTGGCCAAGCACTTCATCTGTTTCGGGATCAATGTACAAAGGACCGCGGCGTACATAGTTAAACGAGGCGCTTTCTGGCAGCACACCACGCACGTAGAGCTGATCACCGGCACCAAGCACCAATCGCTCATCATCGCCCTCAATAACGTAGGGCGCCTGGTCAAGCGTCACCGGGTTTACGACCCGGTTATGGACCAAAAAGCCTTCAATGGCGTCGAGGCTAATTGCAGGTATCGCAGACTCTAATGGGGTAGATCGAATCCGCGGCTGCAATCGACCATCGGAACCTGGGCTTGCCCGGTATGGCGCACCGCCGTTGCGGCTGAGGCTGAGCCGGGGCTGGCCATCAACGTACTCCAACGCAATTTGGTCGCCGGGATAAATGAGGTGCGGGTTTTCGATCTGCGGGTTAACTTGCCAGATCTCGGGCCACAACCAGGGCTGGGTCAAGAACCGGCCGCTGATGTCCCATAGGCTATCGCCCTCAACCACGGTATACACCGAAGGCGCATCACCACGAATGTAGTCGGCCACGGCGGCATGGCCAACCGGGCTACAGATCAGGGTGCCGCCGGCCAAAAACGCTGTAAACGTGATAGCGCGCGCTGCATGCATGGCTGCCTTCATTGCTGAGGACCTTCCTTAACTAATAAAAACTCATTACGCTTCACCATCTTAGCAGCCTGAATTACACCAATACTAGAGATAGCTGAAGACAACTTCGGCGCTACCCAAGACCGCTTTCAGCAATTTTACACTATGGCTCTACTTCCAATTCTTGAATACCCGGATCCGCGCTTGCGCACCAAGGCCGTCGACGTCAAACACGTTGATGACAAATTGCGAACGCTGATCGATAACATGTTCGAAACCATGTACGACGCACCCGGCATCGGTCTAGCCGCGACTCAGGTCAATATCCACAAGCGTCTGATCGTTCTTGATGTGAGCGAAGACAGATCGCAGCCACTGGTGCTGATCAATCCGACAGTTACCGAGATTGAAGGCGAAATTACTCATGAAGAAGGCTGTTTGTCGGTGCCCGGCCAATACGAAAACGTCGACCGGGTAGAACATATCGAAGTCACCGCGCTTGATCGCTGGGGCAAGGAATTTACGTTGCGCGCGGATGGCTTGCTGTCTGTGTGCATCCAGCACGAGTGCGACCACCTTGAAGGCAAACTATTTGTCGATTACATATCAAACTTGAAGCGTCAGCGGATTCGTAAAAAGCTGCTCAAGAGCAAGCGCCAACGCGCATGAGCACCTCCGGGTCGCTTCCCGCGCGCATAGGTTTCGCCGGCACCCCCGAGTTTGCAGCGCGCGTGCTGCGCGGGCTGCTTGCCGTCGAGGCCAATGTGGTTTGTGTGTATACGCAGCCGGATCGGCCCAGGGGTAGAGGACGCAAGCTCGCTCCTTCCCCGGTCAAGCAGGTCGCTATAGATGCAGACATTGAGGTGCGCCAGCCCAGGTCGTTGCGACCAGAGCGAAATCAAGATGCACTCGCGCAACTGCAGTCCACGCAGCTCGACGTGCTGGTTGTCGCAGCCTACGGTCTGATTCTGCCGCAACCGATTCTAGATGCGCCGCGATTGGGTTGTATTAATGTGCATGCCTCGCTGCTGCCGCGGTGGCGAGGAGCTGCACCCATAGAGCGAGCCATCATGGCGGGCGACACCCAGAGCGGCGTGTGCATTATGCGGATGGAGGCCGGGCTCGATACCGGCGGGGTATACAGCCAACGCCGGCTTCCCATCACCCACACAACCACCGGCCGTGAGCTGCACGACGCCATGTCCGCACCGGCTATCGAAGCGCTGCTCGAAACGCTGACAGAGTTTGCGCCCGAGCAATGGCAGGCCCAGGATGAAAGTCGCGCCACCTACGCCCAAAAACTCAGGTCTACAGACGCCGATATCGACTGGCATAAGCCCGCCGAGCAGGTTATTCGACAAATCAACGCGCTCAATGATCGATTGCCCGCACGCACCGAGTTTGCCGATGAAACTATAAAGCTGTTACGGGCGGCACCCGTCACCCAGGCTGAGGCCGAGTTAATCCAGTCAAATACAACCGACACAGACACCACTAAAAAAGCACCCGGCACCATAGTCGCGACCAGCAAAAAAGCGATAGCGGTGGCAGCGGGGGAACAGTTCATCAGCATTCGCGAGGTCCAGCTCAGCCGCGGCAAAGGTAAACCCATGCCTATAGCGGCAGCACTAAATGGTTACCCTGACCTTTTTCAGGTAGGCCAGCGCTTTACCAGCGCGCAGACGTCTCAGCCAAACCTCTCAGATGAACGACAAAGTGAGCGATAACCCACGCCTGCAGGCGGTTCGCGCTCTGGTTCAGGTGATTGGAGAGGACAAGACGCTGGATCAGGCGCTAGCTACCCAAACGCCGCCGCTGGTTCGAGAACTCACGACGGGCACGCTGCGTCATTATTTCTCTTTGTCGCAGCGAGTGGACGAATTGCTAACCCGAAAACTGCGCACTAAAGACCTCGACGTGCGCTGCCTGATACTGGTTGGCGCTTATCAACTACTTCACACCAGAATTCCCGACCACGCCGCCGTGGCCGAAACCGTGGGCTGTACAAAAACACTGAAAAAACCCTGGGCAAAAGGGTTAGTCAACGCTGTGTTGCGTAACCTGCCCCAGCCTACCGAGGAATGGTCACCCGCAGCGCTACACGATCATCCGCACTGGTTTATAAACAGATTGCGTAACAGCCTGCCAGACCAGTGGCTGGATATCTTGAGCGCAAACAACACCCGGGCACCAATGACCCTGCGGGTAAACAGCGCTCGAACATCTGTAGCCGCTTATGGAGAACTCCTTACGCAGAACAACATCGAGTTCAAGCCGGGCGCGCTCCCGGAAACACTGTATCTCGATCTGCCCAGGCCACAGAAGAAACTACCTGGATATGACCAGGGCCTGGTTGCTGTTCAGGACGCGGCCGCACAACTCGCAGTAAGCGTTGCGGCGGCCCAGCCAGGCATGAGTGTGCTTGATGCCTGCGCGGCACCGGGCGGCAAAGGATTTCATCTGCTCGAGCAAGAGCCACAGGCCTCGATGTGCATGCAAGACATCTCACCCGCCCGGGTAACTACCCTCACAGAGCAGGCCAAACGGCTAGGTCACCTGGGCGCAAACGCTTTACAGATTCAGCAAAAAGACAGCACTGATAGCCGCGCAAATGGTCAAGATTCTTTCGACCTGATCCTGCTCGATGCCCCCTGTTCGGGCAGCGGCACGGTACGCCGTCACCCCGATATCAAAGTACTGCGTAGCCAGAGCGATCTGGATGCACTAAACAGCACACAAAACGCACTGCTTGACGCCCTTTGGCGGCAAATTAAGCCCGGTGGAAGGCTCATTTACAGTACCTGTTCGTTGTTTCGGGAAGAAAATGACGCGATTATCAGCGCCTTTACAAAGCGCTGCCCAACCGACGTGGAGGTTGGCTTCATTGCACCGCGCTTTCCAATCCACGATCGAACACCATTCATCAACACGCGCCACGGAATCCAGACCCTGCCAACCGCAGACGGTGGCGACGGTCTTTACTACGCTGAACTAATAGCACCAACGGAAGACGGGTAGCTTCAGACTAATGCACACGCCAATGCAGCACAGAACTAAACAGTGAAGATCTTGATTCTAGGCGCAGGCCAGGTTGGTATTACGCTGGCTGAAAACCTCGCGCAAGAAGCGTTCGACATAACCATTGTCGACAACGACCCATCGAAGCTCGTGGAGTTGCGCGACCGGCTGGATATTCAAACCGTTGAGGGCCAGGCAAGTCACCCGGACGTGCTGCGTCGAGCGGGCGCCGACGATACCGACCTATTGATTGCGGTAACTAATAGCGACGAAGTAAATATGGTGGCCTGCCAGGTGTGCTACTCCCTTTATCGCACGCCCACTAAAATTGCCCGCATCAGAAACGCAGCGTTCCACGGTCGCGATGGCTTCTTCAGCCAGGACCATATGCCTATCGACGTGCTTATTAACCCGGAAGAAGCTGTAACCTCACGGATCAAACAGCTCCTTGAACATCCGGGTGCGCTGCAAGTTGTCGACTTCGCCGATGCGGCCGTGCAGCTGGTGGGCATGAAGGCGTTCTATGGCGGCCCACTGGTTGGTCACGAACTGAGCTTTTTGCGCGAGCATATGCCCCAGGCCGACACGCGAGTGGCCGCAATTTATCGGCGCGGAACCTCCATTGCGCCTCGCGGGGACACCGTTATCGAACCAGACGATGAAGTGTTTTTTATTGCCGCCACCAAGCACATCAACCGAGTAATGAATGAGTTTCGCAAGGCGGAGCGACCCTACAAACGAATTATCATCGCCGGCGGCGGTAACATCGGCCTATCACTGGCACGAAGTATCGAAGCGCAGTTCTCGGTAAAGGTGATCGAATTTTCAACCGACCGCTGCGAACAAATTGCAGCGAAGCTCGACCACGCCGTGGTGCTGCATGGCGACGCCACAGACAAAGATCTAATGCTCGAAGAGAACATCGAGCACACCGACATGTTTTGTGCGCTCACTAATGACGATGAAGTGAACATAATGTCCTCGTTACTCGCAAAGCAGCTGGGTGCGCGCCAGGTCATGACGCTTATCGGCAAGCCTGCCTATGTGGATCTGGTGCAGGGCGGCGAAATCGATATCGCAATATCACCACAACAGGCCACTACAAGCAGTTTACTTTCCCATGTGCGGCGCGGCGACGTGGCCCGCGTGCACACCTTAAGACGGGGGGCTGCCGAAGCCCTCGAAGTTATTGCGCACGGCGATGCGAAGGTTGTGGGCAAGGCGATCGGCGATGTCGATCTGCCAGATGGCGTCACCATCGGCGCCATTGTGCGCGGCAAAGAGGTACTCATTGCGCATGACGACGTGATCGTTGAACCGGAAGACCACGTTATTTTGTTTATGGTCGACAAGACCCGCGTGCGCTCGGTAGAAAAATTGTTCCAGGTGGGCTTCGGCTTCTTTTCGTAACTACAGTTCTAGCACATGCACTTCACCGTCATATTGCGCGTCACCGGAATCTTGCTGTCGCTGTTCAGCCTAACCATGCTATTACCCATGGCCGTCGGCTGGTTCTACGGCGACACCACGATTCGCGCCTTCGCTGCCGCCTTTGGTATTACTGCGCTCGTGGGGCTGGCACTTTGGGTGCTTGTACGGAGCAATTCAGACCTGCGCAGCCGCGACGGCTTTCTAATTACCGTGCTGTTTTACCTGACACTGGGGACCTTTGGCGCGCTACCGCTGTACTTACACGGCGGCGGTGACCTGTCGCTTACCGATGCCATTTTTGAGTCGCTCTCTGGGCTAACCACCACGGGCGCCACGGTAATGACCGGGCTCGACGATCTGCCCCGATCCATTCTGTTTTATCGGCAGTTTTTGCAGTGGCTCGGCGGCATGGGCATCATCGTTTTGGCCGTTGCCATACTGCCCATGCTGGGTATTGGCGGCATGCAGCTGTACCGGGCGGAATCTCCCGGACCGGTGAAAGACGCAAAGCTCACACCTCGCATTACCGAAACAGCCAAAGCACTGTGGTACATCTACCTGAGCATAACGGTGCTCTGTGCGATCAGTTACAACGCCGCCGGCATGGAGCTCTTCGATGCCATTTGCCACAGCTTCTCAACCGTCGCCATAGGCGGGTTTTCCACCCACGATTCCAGTCTGGGTTATTTCGATAACCCATACATCGAGCTGGTCGCCGTGGTGTTTATGATCATCGCCGCAATCAATTTTGGTCTGCACTTCGCGGCTATCAGCCGCAGAAAGCCGGGTTACTATTTTCGCGATTGGGAAGTGCGGACGTTGCTGGCAACCCTTGTGCTGGTTGCCTCACTGGTTTGTCTAATCTTGTACCGCAACCCAACAACCACAGACCATCCGTTCCGCGACGGCATCTTTCAGGCGGTGTCTATCGCCACAACAACAGGGTTCACTACTGCCGACTTCAGCCTCTGGCCATCGGTTGCGCCTATCCTTCTGCTATTGGCCGCCTTCGCCGGCGGCTGCGCAGGCTCTACGGCTGGCGGGCTCAAGATGGTTCGAGTGCTGCTTTTGTATCTGCAGGGCCTGCGCGAGGTTCGACGTTTGATCCACCCGTCTGGCGTCTTCCCCGTGAAGCTGGGCCACGCGACCGTATCGGATCGAGTCATGAACGCGGTCTGGGGGTTTTTTGCAGCCTACGTGCTGATATTTCTGATCATGCTTTGCGCCATCATGCTGTTTTCAGATATCGACTTTATTTCTGCGTTCTCCGCCGTTGGCGCCTGCTTGAACAACCTGGGCCCGGGCCTGGGTGAGGTGGCGCTCAACTACGCCGACCAAACCACCACCACAAAATGGATTCTGGTGCTGGCAATGCTCTTGGGTCGGCTCGAGATCTTCACCTTGTTGGTGCTGCTTACCCCGGCTTTTTGGCGCCGCTGATTTTTGCCGCTTGTCTATAAATATTCGGCGCGTCCATCGACACCCGCTTAAAGCGTTTGTAGCTCCACTGGTATTGCTCCGGTGCCTGTGCCACCCGCCGCTCGACAGCGCTATTCAATGCCGCGGCAGACTCAACTTCCGAAACCCCGGCAAGCTGCGCCGTCAATTCATCAAAGTGGATATCAAACCGGCCGTTGGATTTGCGCAGCGCGCACACCAGGAACACTCGCGGTTGGTGCCGGCTTACAAGACGATGCACCAGATTGATAGTAAGCGCTTGCTTACCGAAGAAGTCAGCCAACACCCCAGATTCCTGACCCGGTACCTGGTCAGGGAGCAAGCCAACCACCCAACCGTTCCGCAGCCGCTGCACCATTTCGCGCAGACCAGCGGGACCAATAGGCAACACCGTGCCTCGTGCACGTTCCCGGGCGCTGCGAATCAGCGGCTCAAGCGCGGCCAGTTTTGGCGGATCGTAAAGTACCGTCAGGCCAAATTCCGACCCGAGGTACATGTTGAGCAATTCCCAGTTACCCAGGTGTGGGGACAGCAACAGCACACGCGAATTGCCGGGTTGCTGTGGAACGTTGTTTCTAGAAACGCCGGCTGCCGCGGCATTGGAACTAGAACGATCATTCTGTTTCGCATGGGCCTGAGCCAACACTGCAAGCGCTTCTTCGCCGTGCACCTCATCTATTAAGTCGCGCCAGGCGTCAGGCGGGCCGCGCCAGCAAACGGCGGTTTCGGGTAACAGCTGTACGGTTGCCTGCAAATTACGCTGGGCAAACTCATCAACACTATCGAGTACGACTCCGTGGGCCGCGAGCCCCGCCTCCACGTGACTCAGATTAGTGATGATGGTCTGTCGGGCATCCCGGGCGAGAGCCGCATAAGCAAATCCGGCCGTACTCACAACAACGCGGCTAACCGGAGCGGGCAGCCGTGCCAACGCCCAGAGCAACCCGGACAGGCACCGGGCGAGGCCACGACTGACAAACTCACTCATTGCGTTTCATTTTCTTTACCGCTTCAGTCCCGTTCAAGACGCG
This sequence comes from uncultured Pseudomonadales bacterium, assembly GCA_964519335.1. Classification (GTDB taxonomy): domain Bacteria; phylum Pseudomonadota; class Gammaproteobacteria; order Pseudomonadales; family Azotimanducaceae; genus JALZVT01. Next base: position 37,870 of record CAZFIA010000002.1, on the reverse strand, counting down.
GCCTAAGTTCTTGCACTCTGCCCGACGAAAGCAGCCGTGGGTATGGTCGTTCACCATGCCTGCACTTTGCATAAACGCATAACAAATTGTCGGCCCCACAAATCGAAAACCCAGCTTCTTGAGCTGCCTGGACATCGCCTGGCTTGCCGGGGTTTCGGCGGGCACCTCCGCCGCGGTCTTGAAGCTGTTTTGCAATGGCCGATGCTTAACGTGCTGCCACAGCAGGTCAGCAAAAGCACCTCTGCCCTCAGCCTTCTCGTAATCAATAAACGCCTGAGCATTGCTTATTAGGGCTGCAAGCTTGAGCCGATTGCGAATCAAACCCGCGTCATTCAGCCAGCTGCTCATCTGAGCCGGGCCCTTCTTAACCAGCTGGGTGGGTGAAAAGCGAAAGAAGGCCTTGTTCATATGCTGGCGCTTTTTGAGAATGGTGATCCAGCTGAGACCGGCCTGCATGCCTTCGAGTTGCAGCAGTGCAAACAGCGCACGGCTGTCGAGCATGGGCACACCCCACTCCTGATCGTGATAAGCGATATAAAGCTCGTCGCCCGCACACCAGCGGCAGCGCTTGGGGTTTTTGGTTAGGGATTTGGCTTTTGCTGGCACAGGATCTCTCGCTCTTATTTGGCTCTTATCTGGCTGTGGTTTAGGTCTTGGTTAGCAATTTAAGGGCCCTGGTCAGATTTTTTGACGGCTGGAGGGGTTTCCTCTAGCCTGCCGCGCCATGGCCCAAGACTCTACCCGAAAGCCAACACAGCTGGTGTTGCTCGATCGCGACGGCGTGATCAATCTGGATTCACCCAACTACATAAAGTCGGTCGAGGAGTGGCAGCCTGTTGCTGGTTCACTTGCCGCAATCGCGCAACTCAATGACGCAGGTATAGATACTGCGCTTTGCACCAACCAGTCCGGTATCAGCCGAGGCAAATTAGGAGCGCGGGACCTGGCTGCAATTCACTACAGATTTTCGCGCGAGCTTGCGAAGGCCGGTGGCCGTATCCGGCTCTGGCGCTTCTGTCCGCATCTTCCCGAACACCGCTGCTCATGCCGCAAGCCAAAAACTGCAATGGTAGACGACTGCCTGACCGAGCTCGGTGTCGAATCCAGTGCCACTGCCTTTATTGGAGATTCGCTGAAAGATATGCAGGTGGCGATTAGTGCCAACTGTCTGCCCATACTCGTGCACCCTTCGAACGGACGTGAAGACGCCCCAGCAACCGAGCTTGCAAACAAGGCCAGTGCCATCGGCGTACGCGAAATAGTTATGGATCTCGCTGCCGCCGCAGAGCGCATATTGCAACTCAACCGGAAATGGCACAAAAGAGCAGCCTTGTAGCAAATGATGACGCTTCGCTCTACCTTGTTTTACGCAGGCTATATTGTGGTCACCGTGCTTTGGGGCACGCTGAGCCTCATCGTCGGCGGCTTTCTTAGCTATCGAACACGATTCGATTTTATCGTCCGGCGCTGGACGGGCTTCGTGCTCTGGTGGTTAAAAATAACCTGCGGGATTAGCGTACAGATAGAAGGTGAGCTGCCGACTTCACCCTGCGTGGTATTCGTAAAGCACTCAAGCACCTGGGAGACGCTGTTTGTGCAGCAACTGTTCTCGCCTCAGGCCACTCTCATCAAACGAGAACTTCTCAACATTCCATTTTTTGGCTGGGCCTTTCGTTTGCTGCGCCCAATCGCTATCGATCGCAACGACCCGCGCAAGAGTTTGAAAAGCCTCATCAAGCAAGGCACAGAGAAGCTCACAAACGGAATCTGGGTAGTGTTGTTTCCTGAGGGCACACGCAGTCCACTTGGCGAACAACAGAGATTTCAAGCGGGAGGAGCTGCACTCGCACGCTCAGCAAATTCTCCGGTGCTGGTCGTTGCCCACAATGCAGCCTATGTCTGGCCAGCACACCAGTTCCGCAAAAGGCCGGGGCTCATCACCGTTCGGGTAAGCCCACTGATAGAACCTGACGGCAAATCGACCAAGCAGATCAATGCTGAAGCAGAGGCCTGGCTTGCGCAGGCTATGACAGACCTCGAGCTGGCGGACGCCGGGCTTGCACTGGGCGCCCTCTAACCCATTGATATATAAGGGCTAATTGACGAATCTAGAGCCAAGTGCTAGACGTCGAGGTTCACCACTGACAGCGCGTTTGTTTCGATGAACTCGCGGCGCGGTTCAACCTGATCACCCATGAGTGTGGTGAACATTTGATCCGCGGCAATGCCGTCATCAACAGTCACGCGCAACATGCGCCGCACTTCGGGATCCATCGTGGTGTCCCATAGTTGTTCCGGATTCATTTCGCCAAGGCCTTTGTAGCGCTGAATATCTACGTTGCGCCGAGCCTGTGCATTCAGCCATTCAACCGCTTCACCAAAATAACCAATTTCCTCACGACGTTCGCCGCGTTGCACAAAGGCACCCTCTTCGAGCAAGCCGTCGAGCTTCGCCGCAAGTTCAGTTACCAGCTGGTAATCCGCCGAGCGAAAGAAACGTTCGTTGAAGACAACGCGCTCGGTGATACCACGACTAATCAAACTGACCACGGGATAAAACAGCGACTGCTCCTGATCTTCTTCAACTTCTACTTTGTATTGCGCGGCCTCGGCACTCTCAAGCGCATCAAGTTCCTGTTGGAGCTGCGCATTCCACGCCTCAACTTCAGATCGCTTGCCGAGCAGTGTTCTATCAAGCGCGGGCAGCGCGAGGAACCTGGAGGTGATTTCGGACGGATAGGTACGATCTATCGCTTTTAGGCGATTAATAGTATTTGTGTATTCCTCTGCAAGTGCGCCAAGCGCCTCATCCTTAATTGCCGGCGCTTCTGCATTAGCATGCAGGCTTGCACCTTCAAGAGCGTGTTGCAGAAAGTACTCGGTGAGTTCTGCTTCGTCTTTAAGGTACTGTTCTTGCCGACCACGCTTAACTTTATAAAGCGGGGGCTGCGCAATGTAGACATGGCCGCGCTCGAGAAGCTCAGGCATCTGCCGAAAGAAAAACGTGAGCAACAGCGTGCGAATGTGTGAACCATCTACATCAGCATCCGTCATTATGATGATGCGGTGATAGCGCAGCTTGTCGGGATTGAAGTCATCCCGGCCTATGCCACAACCCAAGGCTGTAACCAGGGTGCCAATCTCATTGGAAGACAACATCTTGTCGAAACGGGCCCGCTCTACATTCAGAATCTTGCCTCGCAGCGGCAGGATGGCCTGGGTCCGACGGTCACGGCCCTGCTTGGCGCTGCCGCCAGCGGAATCACCCTCTACCAAATAGATTTCTGACTGAGCCGGGTCTTTCTCCTGACAGTCCGCGAGCTTGCCCGGCAAGCCACCAATATCGAGCGCACCCTTACGCCGGGTCATCTCACGGGCCTTCCGTGCGGCCTCCCGGGCTCGAGCCGCTTCGATCATTTTAGAGACAAGTATCTTTGCGTCGTTCGGGTTCTCGTCGAGGTACTCGGCAAAATACTTGCCTAACTCCTGCTCAACAGCAGTCTTAACTTCGCTAGAAACTAGCTTATCTTTAGTCTGGGATGAGAACTTGGGGTCGGGTACCTTGACGCTCACAACCGCAATCAGACCCTCACGAGCGTCATCGCCCGTGGTATGAATCTGGGTTTTCTTGACCGCATTTTCTCGCTCAATGTAGTTGTTGAGCGTGCGTGTCAGTCCGGCGCGAAACCCTGCGATATGAGTGCCACCATCGCCCTGGGGAATATTGTTGGTATAGGGAAACACCTGCTCCTGAAAACCATCGTTCCACTGCATGGCCACTTCAACACCCACACCATCGTCGCGATCTATAGTGAAGTGAAAGACCTCATTGATCTGATTTTTATTCTGGTTCAGATATTCAACAAAGGCTTTCAAGCCACCTTCATAGTAGAAGGTGTCGCCTTCACCGCTGCGCTCGTCGTGCAAAACAATGCGCACGCCGGAGTTAAGAAACGCGAGCTCCCGCAAGCGTTTGGCGAGAATGTCGTAGTGAAATTTGATGGTGCCAAAGGTCGCGGGCGAGGGTTTGAAATAGCACTCAGTGCCGCGACGGTTGGTAGAGCCCACTTCTTTTAAAGGTTCCTGAGGAACGCCATGCGAGTAAATTTGCTGGTGAACCTTGCCTTCACGGCGAATGGTTAGACGCAGTTCTTCCGATAGCGCATTCACAACAGAAACACCAACGCCGTGCAATCCACCCGACACCTTGTAGCTGTTGTCATCAAATTTACCCCCGGCGTGCAGGGTGGTCATGATCACTTCAGCGGCAGACACCTTCTCTTCTGGATGAAGATTGGTGGGAATGCCCCGGCCATTATCTTCAACTGAAATAGCTTCTTCAGGGTGGATGGTGACCTTTACTTCATCACAATGTCCGGCGAGTGCCTCATCGATCGAGTTGTCGACAAGCTCTTGCACCATATGATGCAGCCCTGTCCCATCCTCGGTATCGCCGATGTACATTCCGGGCCGCTTCCGAACTGCATCGAGGCCTTTCAGGACCTTAATGCTGTCCGAGTCGTAATCGCCGCCATCTATAGTGTCTTTTGACATCTGAGCTCCGTCGCTAGAACCAGCCGCACTTTGTGCGTCTTTTATAATTCAAAATATTGTCGTCTTAAGCAGCGCTACTGTTAAAGCGCTGCCACTGCACCCTGTTCCACGTGGAACACTTGCCAACTCTCGCTCCAGGCCAACTGCTCCAAAGCGGTTGTCGCTAATACCTGGCTATCCAATTCTCGGAGCGCAGAAAATAGCCGTTCGTTGTGCGAACGATCCAACTCCGCCCCAAGGTCATCCACTAAAAATACTGGCGCTGTTCCAGTCTGTTTACGCAGGTCGTGGGCCTGAGCCAGACGCATTGCGAAAGCCCCTATTTTACCCTGTCCGCGCGACAATACCGAGCCCGCAAGTCGATCAAGCGCCCTTATTCTCAGGTCCGCTCGATGCGGCCCATAGCGGGTAGAGCCTAGTTTCACCTCCCTTAAGGTGTCTTCTTCCAACTGGCCCAACAGTCCCGCGGTTTCGTGCCCAGGCTGATAATCAATGGTGAGAGACAGCTCCGGGCTAAGCTCGTGTAGGGTGCTCGCAAAAATGGGCGCCAGCCGCTCAACGTACGCCATCCGAAGAAGGGTCAGCCGTTCTCCTACCTCGGCAACCTTTTGAGTCCAGGTCCCTAATTCGCGATCGGGTCTCACACCACCAAGCTGGGATTTCCGAAGCAAGGCATTTCGCTGTTTCAACGACTGATTGTAGTCCCTGGAGAGATCCTGATAACTCTGTTCCACGTGGAACAATCCCCAGTCAAGTGCGCTGCGGCGCTCGCCAGGTCCGCCAAAAATTAGCTCAGCCGCATCAGGCAACAACAACTGTACGGGTAACTCCCGGGCCAGATCTGACATTCGCTGAACGGTATCAGTGCCCCGCCGACCCCGAAAACCCCCAGTTGTCGAGCGCTCAAGCGCAAGCCAGAGCCCCGAACCAAGTTGCGCCCGTATTCTAAGCGTCGAGTCGCCGTGACGAATCAATCCACGCGGCCCTCCAGACCTGAACGATCGGCCGGTCGCTAACAAATGCACCGCTTCCAGCACGGCTGTCTTGCCCGCACCATTAGACCCTTGAAACAGATTTGTCCGCGCGTCGAGCTGGCAGCGCACTTCCGAGAGAATGCGCAGACTGTCTATTTCCAGCTCCGCAATGTGCACGCTCTTAGCTAGTCAGAACAACAATCGGGCGGCGAATCAAATAGTGATCAGAGACGCATCGGCATAACAACATAAAGAATGTCATCTTCGCCATCGCCCTCAACCAGCGCGCTGCTATTGGCATCCGTTAAGGAAATGCGCACCGAGTCGGTGTTGATCACCGACATGATGTCTTGCAGGTAGCTGACGTTGAAGCCGATTTCCATAGACTCGCCCGAGTAATCTACCGCCACCGACTCTTCAGCTTCTTCTTGCTCAGGGTTATTCGCCTGAATGGTCAGCAGATCGTTTTCGAAGCTGAGTCGCACACCGCGGTATTTCTCATTAGAAAGGATGGATGCCCGGTAAAATGCCTGTTTAAGGGTCTCTCGATCTCCGGTCAGGGTCTGGTCGGCCCCCTGGGGAATCACCTTCTTATAGGGCGGATATTGTCCGTCAACTAACTTGGTGGTTAGCGTATACTCACCTTGTGTGGCCCGCAGGTGGCCCTTTCCTATGGCTAGACTGACGGGTGCATCGCTATCAGATACCAAACGAGAGAGCTCTCCAACACCCTTGCGCGGAACAATGGCCTCACAAAAGCCGCCCCCACCCGTTACGCCGGAAAGATTCGCCTGCGCCAGGCGATGCCCATCAGTAGCCACAGAGCGTACGCCATCCGCATCTACCTCGAGCAGCATGCCGTTCAGAAAATACCGAACGTCCTGTTGGGCCATAGAAAAGCTGACTCTGTCGATTAAGCGCTTAAGTTGAGGTTGCTCAAGAGCAAGCTCCACCGACGACTCGCCCCCTTCAACACTAGGAAAATCCGCCGCCGGTAACGTGGCCAGGGTAAATCGGCTTCGGCCCGACCGAACGGTCGATTTGGTGCCATCGACCGTTATCGAAACGGCGGCACCCTCAGGGAGTGAGCGCCAGATGTCCATCAGCTTACGGGCCGGCAGCGTTGCTCGGCCTTCGGTCTTAATATCAACACCGTCGGTAATTCTGGCCTGCACTTCCACTTCGAGGTCGGTGCCGGACAAGGTTAGAACACCTTTTTCTGCCACAACCAACAGGTTGGCCAACACCGGCAGGGTCTGCCGGCGCTCAACAACGCCAGAGGCGAGCTGTAACGGTTTTAGCAAGGCTTCGCGTGTGGTTTCTAATTTCATAGCTGCTTATGCTTCATATCCGTCCAATGCTTCATGCCGTCCAATGCTTCATGCCGTCCTATGCTTCATGCCGTCCCGTATTCCCTGCCGGGCCTTTGGTCTCTCGCGATGGGCAAGTTATATCCCTGCCAGTTTGCACGCCCACGCGCCCAGTTGCACCAACAGAAAGGCGGCTACGGCTAACCAGTAAGCAAACGCGTGAGATTACGATGATCTTCTTCGAGATCGGGCATGCGCTCTTTAAGCTCAGTTATCTTCCGACACGCATGCAGCACGGTGGTGTGATCACGACCGCCAAAGGCATCGCCAATCTCTGGATACGAATGATTTGTCAGCTCTTTCGATAAATACATGGCCATCTGGCGCGGCCGGGCAACCGTTCGTGTCCGGCGCTTCGACAACATGTCGGCGTGCTTTATTTTGTAGTACTCCGCGACAATGCGCTGAATGTTCTCAATGCTGATCAACCGCTCGGAGACAGCAAACAGATCTCGCAAAGCAACCTTGACCTGCTCGATAGTAATAGACTGGCCAGTAAAGCTTGCGTTTGCTTCTACCCGACGCAAAGCACCTTCCAGCTCTCGAACGTTAGAACGAACGCGTTCCGCTATATAGAACGCCACTTCTTGCCCGAGCTCTACACCATCAAGCTCTGCCTTTTTCATGAGGATAGCCACCCGGGTCTCAAGATCCGGCTGCTCCATCTCGACTGTCAGACCCCAAACAAATCTCGACTGTAGACGTTCTTCGAGGCCATCTATTTCACGCGGATACCGATCACAGGTCATCACCATCTGCTTGTCCGTTTCAAGCAAGGCATTAAAGACGTGAAAGAATTCTTCTTGCGACCTCAGCTTGTTGGCAAAGAACTGAATGTCATCAATCAGCAACGCATCAATGCCTTTGTAGTAGTCGACAAAGGCCTGCATCGTATTCGTCTGCAGCGCTCGCACCATATCCTGCACAAACCTTTGGGAATGCAGATAAACCACCCTGGCGTCAGGCTGCTTTTTTAGTATCTCGTTACCGATCGCGTTCATCAGGTGGGTTTTGCCCAAACCCACGCCGCCATACAAAAGCAGCGGGTTGTAAGCGACGCCGGCATTAGCGGCCACCTGGCTAGCTGCAGCCCGGGCGAGCTCGTTCGACTTGCCTTCAACAAAGTTGGTAAAGGTATGGCCGGAGTTAAGCACCGACTCTTGATGGCGCCCTGCGCGGAGCGGCTCCAGCTCGCCGGCCTCTGCCGATTCATTTTGACCGGAAAGACTAATAGATGGAGATTCGGGGCCAGATGCAGCGCCAGAACCAGCGCCAGCGATAGAACCATTGAAAGAGGGCTCGGCTAATGGGCTGGAAGCCGCGCCAGCGGTCCCTTCCGCGCTACCTACTTGAATATCAACGACCGACGCCTGATCTGATTCCGCCAGCAGTTCAAGCATTTGCGCAATTTTGGGCAAGTAATTTTCAGATACGCGGCGTTCCACGTATCGGTTGGGCGCATAAATAGTGACACCCGCATCAGACTGCCGCGCCTGTAAGGGTCGAATCCAAGTATTAAAGTCTTCAGCCGATAGTTCGTCTTGCAGCTGCTCAATACACTGCCGCCAAATTGCCCGTTCCACCTAAGTGAGTCCCCCACAAAAGAAAGTGGCTAGTTTCAGTTAGTACGCTTCTTCTCTCTACGCTTTGCGTTCTATGCTTTGCGTTGCCTGCATGCTTCAAAAACCACCGCTGCACTGTGGTTTTCTGCATTGCCATAATCTGGCCTTGACTTTAAAAAGTTTTGGCCGATTAAAACGGAGTGAGAAAGCGCTTAAACCTTACTAATATTCTTGTTTGCCAGTCCTTTTTGATCTTTTTTTGAATCAATTTGGACTAGATGCATTCTTTCTAATTGCCTTTATTGCAGTTCTATAGACCGTCCATAGATCTAATTACAAGAGCTCTTTCATGCGTGTTCGTTCTTCCAAAACAACAAACTTACTTCTGTGATCCATCAGCAGATTATTTGAAGAGAACAAATGACGTATTCAAATACGTTCTTGCTACACACTCTTGTATGGCCGTATTTCTAGAAAGATTTACCCCGAAATACCAGCCAAAAGCCACATAAATACAGGAGGACTGTTTTTTACTTCGCAGCCGTTCCCTATCAACAAGTGCCCTGAATGAGCGAGCATTTTAAGCGCGTTTGTCACACAAGTGCCACGCCCTGATGTCAAAAAAATATCACATCGCAGTTAATTGAATCCGAACCCTCAAGAATTCAATCGCTTACGCGATAAAAGAATTTTCACGCAAGCCGACGACGAAAAAACCAAAAATCTTCAATTGTGGATAACTTGTGTAAAACCTGTTTGCTGAGCTGTGGGCAACTGCGTAATTACTAGAGAAAAAATGGTCATCGAGCCCGCGTGTGCACAAATTTGAACTTATTCGATACCAATACCGGACTTGCTCGCAGCTTTTTCACACCCTGGCCCTGGGCAAAATTAACTTTAAAACAGGGTCTTGGCTTAGCTGTCCACAGGTCATTGGCTTACCAATAAGTAATCAACAATAAACTTAGCCTCTAAAGTACTGCTTCCCGGGCTTAAGCCCGGAAGAAACCAAAAAGACAAATCTCCTATTCTTTTTATTTGCCCTGGTCTCCTCTCTTCATTTTCTGGGTCTTTTCTGGGCCTGTTCTCGATCTCTGCGGCGCGATACGCGATTTGACAGTCGTCTAGGGCGTACTTAGAATCCCGCCCCCCTTGAAAGCGCGACCTCCACAGAGCCCGTCATGAAAAGAACCTTTCAGCCAAGCACCATCAAGCGCGCACGCACCCACGGTTTTCGGGCGAGGATGGCCACCAAAGGCGGTCGTCATGTCCTTAATGCCCGCCGAGCTAAAGGGCGAAAGCGGCTGTCGGTCTGAAACCACCATCCGGACCCAAAGCAGGGTCCGATACTGGGTTGAGCGACCCTGTTTCTAATCGGTTTCCTTCTTCTAATCGCTTGAAAATTAAAGCGGATTTCGATCATGTGTTCGCACGGCCCAACAGTCGTTGCTCCCATGGCGCACTGCAGGCTATTTTCAAGCCGGGACCCCGATCGATATCTTATCTGGGCCCGCGCCTGGGATTGGTGATTGCCAAGCGATTTCTGCCGCTGGCGGTGCAGCGCAATCGGGTAAAACGGTTGGTTCGGGAAGGGTTTCGTCGCACAAGCGCTGAATTGCCGGCGATAGACATCATCGTGCGGCTGGCCCGTAAACCTGATGTTGAAGTTAGCGCTGGCGACGTGGCCGCCTTGTTCGGCAAAATGCAGCGCTCAGAAACGAACCCGGGTAGTCGCTGACTTTGGCTAAGCTGAACAAAATGATGAATAAAGTTCTGGCCACCCTGCGCGGTGTGTTTGTTAGGTTGCTTGTTGGCGGTCTACAGGCTTATAAATTGCTCTTAAGCCCATGGCTCGGAAATCGTTGTCGGTTTCACCCCAGCTGCTCGACCTATGCAAAGCTCAGTATCGAGCAGTTTGGCCCTGTACGTGGCAGCTGGCTTGCACTGTGCCGGCTTGTGAAGTGCGGACCCTGGCACCCCGGCGGAATTGACGAAGTACCCGAGATACACCAGGCGACAGTCTCTAATGCAGTTAACAGGACGAGCGCATGATACCCACCGAACTCCAGCGCTTGATTCTCATGGTCGCGCTTGCGGCCACAGGTTACCTGTTGATCCTCGCCTGGACGGACGACTACGGAGAATCAGCCCAGCGCACGGTAGTTTCAGACAGTGTTGATCTTGGTCCCAGTACTGGATCTGAAGCGGGCGTAGGGTCTCCAAATGGTTCAGCAACGGCCGTTGGGGCCGGCTCCGACATGCCCGATGCCGACCTTATTGCTCTAGAAACAGATTCTGATGTGCCAGATGCTAGCCTCATACTGCCATCGGGCACGCCAAATTCTGCCCCCGGGTCTAATGGCGCTACAGGCACGAAACCAACAGGTATTGCAGATACGAGGTTGGTCAAGGTCTACACCGATTCGCTGGAGGTTTGGATTGATTTACGTGGCGGAGATATTGTTCGCGCCCGGTTACCCAAATTTCCGGTAACGCTTGAGCAACCTGACGAAGCCTTCACGTTGCTTGACCGCAGTGACGGGCGAACCTATATCGCGCAAAGCGGACTTATAGGTCCTAACGGTCTCGACAAAGGTGGCAAACGACCTTTGTTCACCGCTGATGCGTCTGAATACCGGGTGGAAAGTGGTACTGACAAGGCTCTGGTCTTATCCGCACAAGACAATGGCGTTGGCGTGGAAAAGACATTTCTGTTTTCGAGCGATAGTTACTCCGTAGACGTGAGTTACAAAATAGCCAACGCCACAAGCAACCCTTTTCAGGCGAGCTTTTTTGGTCAAATTAAGCGCGATAGCCAACCTGCGGTAGGAGAGACAACCTTTACTCTGGGCCCACAGCCTTACCTTGGTGGTGCAATCACCACGGCCGAATCGCGCTATGAAAAAATTGACTTCGATGATCTTGATGAAAAGCGACTAGATGAAACTGTCGACGGTGGCTGGGTGGCCATGTTGCAGCACTACTTCCTGAGTGCTTGGATAGGTAATGCCGGGGAAACCAATAGAATATATGGTGATCGGAAGGACGACGGCACCTATACCATCGGCTTTATAGGCCCTGCAAAACAGATTGAAGCGGGAGCGACCGGCGAATGGCGCAGCACATTTTATGTGGGTCCAAAAGACCAGGAACGCCTGGCCGAGCTAGCCGACAACCTGAACCTAACGGTCGACTACGGTTTTCTTTGGTGGATGGCCGTTCCGCTATTCAAATTGCTGACTTTCCTGCAAGGCATAGTGGGTAACTGGGGTGTAGCCATTATTTTGATGACGGTGGTTGTTAAGGCCGTGTTGTATCCCCTGTCTGCGGCAAGCTTCAAATCCATGGCAAATATGCGCCGGGTTGCGCCAAAGTTAAAGAAACTGCAGGAACGTCACGCAGACGATCGACAGAAACTGTCACAAGAAATGATGGCGCTGTATAAGAAAGAAAAGGTAAACCCGTTGGGTGGCTGTTTGCCCATGCTTTTGCAGATGCCTGTGTTTCTAGCTTTGTATTGGGTGCTGTTTGAAAGTGTCGAACTTCGCCAGGCGCCCTTCTTTGCGTGGATCGTAGATCTCGCGGCCATGGACAAATTCTTTGTGTTGCCGATTCTCATGGGTGGCAGCATGTTTTTGATGCAGACGCTCAATCCTGCCCCGGTTGATCCCATGCAGGCAAAAGTAATGAAATTTATGCCGATCATGTTTACCGCGCTATTCCTGTTCTTCCCGGCGGGTCTCGTGCTCTATTGGCTAACAAATAACCTGTTATCTATGGCCCAGCAGTGGCTCACCAATAGACAGGTCGAGAGCGCAGCAGCGGCAAAAGCCAGCTCCTGATGTAGCGCTCGATGTCGTCGCCGACCACTCCACAAAGCCTCGATACCGATACTATTGTGGCGATTGCCTCTGCGCCGGGGCGAGGTGGTGTAGGCGTGGTTCGGTTATCGGGCCCAAGTGCCCTTCATATCGCTCGGACGCTCTGCGGCAAAACCGAACCACTCGAATCCAGGGCGGCGGTCTTTTGTTCGTTTCGAACGCCTGCCGGTGAAGCACTCGATAGTGGGTTGTGTTTGTGTTTTCCAGGGCCTGCGTCTTTCACCGGCGAAGATGTCGCTGAACTGCAGGGTCATGGCTCACCTGTTGTTCTTGATCGCATCGTTCAGGCGGCAATCGCTGCGGGTGCGCGCATTGCTCGGCCTGGCGAGTTTAGTGAGCGCGCCTATCTCAACGGCAAAATGGATCTGGTTCAGGCCGAGGCCGTTGCCGATCTGATTAACGCAGCCAGCGCCGAATCAGCGCAGGCCGCCGTCCGCTCTCTCCAGGGTGACTTCTCTGCGCTGATGAATCAGCTTTCCGCAGACCTCGTCGCATTGCGAGTGCAGGTTGAGGCAGCCATCGACTTCCCCGACGAAGATATCGAGTTACTTTCGGCGCCAGGCGTCACCAGCGCGCTTGCCGATCTCATCACAGCCGTTGGGCGGATTGTGGAGCGCACGCGCTCTGGGGTTCGGCTGACAGAAGGCGCCCGAGTAGTACTGGTTGGTGCGCCCAACGTTGGAAAATCCAGTGTGTTGAATAGCCTCTGCGGTGAGGATCGGGCGATCGTGACCCCCGTTGCCGGGACGACGCGAGATTTAGTGCGCGAGCAGGTGCTGCTCGAGGGGATTCCGGTTGAGCTCGTCGACACGGCAGGCATGCGAGAAACGAGCGATCTAATCGAGGCGGAAGGGGTGCGGCGGGCGCAGACGGCGGCACAGGACGCCGATTTAATAGTTGCGGTGCATGACCTCTCTGCACCCGAGACTCTCGAGTTTCTTTCTCAGTGGTTGTTGAGTGAACGTTCGGTACAGCCTGCGCAGTTTGCGGCAACACCCGCACTGGTCATTGTTGCAAACAAGCTCGATTGTCAGGACGCGTCGGCGGCTGGTTATTCAAGTGAAAGTTCGTCCCATGGTATAGCCTCTAGTAAGGCTATGGATAAGTTAGCGCTTACTTACAGTTCGTCGACACTGCGAGTGTCGGCAAAAACGGGCGAAGGCATGCAGCAGCTGACCGAACATTTGGTCGGGCTGTTGAACGGCAGTTCTATGGCGGCGGGAGAGGGTATCAGCGGTACTGATGTGTTCAGCGCCCGAAGCCGCCATTTGCATGCGCTCAAAGAATGTCTTGCGGGATTAATGGAGGCGCAGGCCGGAATCCAGTCGCAACTGGGTGCCGAGCTGGTGGCGGAACACCTGCGCCATGCCCAGGCTGAGCTTGGCTCGGTCTGTGGAGAAGTCACCACAGATGAGTTGTTGGGTGAGATCTTCGGCAGTTTTTGTATCGGTAAATAGGACCTTGCTCTGGTGAGCGATTCCCGCCGGGTTATGCCCCTATAATGGCCTGGATGAACGACCTACCTACAACCAATCCGTTGCGCCATCCCGATCAGTTTGACGTCATTGTTATCGGCGGGGGGCATGCTGGCTGTGAAGCTGCGCTAGCGGCGGCCCGGCTGGGTGCGTCGACGTTGTTACTTACCCAGTCGATCGACACTATCGGCCAAATGTCCTGCAATCCAGCCATCGGTGGCATAGGCAAGAGCCATCTGGTGCGAGAAATCGATGCGCTTGGCGGCATGATGGGCCGGGCAACGGATCAGGCTGGCATACAATTTCGGGTGCTTAATGCCCGCAAGGGCCCTGCCGTCCGGGCTACCCGCGCTCAGGCGGATCGGGTGCTTTATCGCAACGCCGCGCGCGGCTTTATCGAGGCCCAACCCAACCTCCAGGTGTTTCAGCAAAGCGTGGTTGATCTGGAAGTAAAGAACGAATCCGTTACCGGAGTCGTTACCCAGATGGGGCTTGTCTTTTCCGCGCCGGCGGTTGTGCTCACAACAGGCACCTTTCTTGGTGGCAAGATTCACATTGGACTCGAAAAGCATCAAGGCGGTAGGGCAGGGGATGCTCCCTCCAATGCCCTTGCCGATCGATTGCGCGCGTTGCCGCTGAACGTTGGACGGCTGAAAACCGGAACGCCACCGCGCATTGATGCCCGATCGGTCGATTTTTCAGTCATGCAGGAGCAACCGGGCGATGAACCACGCCCAACGATGTCGAAGTTTTCGAACGCGGACGACCATCCGACTCAGGTGCCCTGTCACATCACCTATACCAACAAAAACACGCATCAGCACATCAGCGATGGCCTGGACCGCTCGCCGCTGTACTCAGGAAAAATAGAAGGCACCGGTCCTCGGTACTGCCCCTCTATCGAAGACAAAGTCGTACGCTTTGCCGATAGAGATGAGCACCAGATATTTGTTGAGCCCGAAGGCTTAACCGCCAACGAGCTGTATCCCAACGGAATCTCTACCAGCCTGCCGTTTGATGTGCAGATGAAGTTTGTTCGCAGCATCAAGGGGTTTGAAAAAGCGCACATAACGCGACCGGGCTACGCTATTGAGTACGACTACTTCGATCCGCAGGATCTGCACTATTCGCTAGAGACCAAGGTGATTGGCGGATTGTTTTTCGCCGGCCAGATAAACGGCACTACGGGCTACGAAGAAGCCGCGGCCCAGGGTTTGCTTGCGGGTACCAACGCTGCTCTAAAAGTCGATGGCCAGTCGGTTTGGTGCCCGCGTCGCGATGAGGCCTACATTGGCGTACTTGTCGACGACCTGATCAACCTGGGCACTAACGAACCCTACAGAATGTTCACTTCTCGCGCGGAATACCGGTTGCGGCTGCGCGAAGACAACGCTGATTTACGCCTTACTCCCCAGGGCTTCAAGCTCGGCCTGGTCACAAGCCAGCAGCACGAACAGTTTCTTCAGGAGCGCGCAGCGGTTGATGAAACGACTCGGCTACTTGAATCAACTCGCGTGAACCCTGATACAGAACAGGCAAAAACGCTTGAGGCGGCCAGCGGCGAGCGAGTGAGCAAATCCCAGACCGCCGCAGAATTCCTAAAGCGGCCGAAGGTCAGTGCGCGGGCATTGAGCAGTTTGGTCCCCCCTTCTGATCTGGGAGCTGATCTCGACTCCCGGGCATTGGAGCAGGCCGGCATAGAAATAAAGTACGCCGGCTACATCAAGCGCCAGGACGACGAGATCGCCCGGGTGAAACGCCACGAGAGTATTCGCCTGCCGGAACGCATCGACTATGCGTCTATAGAGGGCCTTTCCAACGAGCTGCGCGAAAAGCTTGAAGACACGCGACCGGCAAGCCTTGCCCGTGCGGCGCGAGTGCCGGGCATTACGCCGGCGGCGCTTTCGCTGTTAATGGTTCACGCCAAAAAGCTCGGAGATCAACATCAGGCCTGATGGTGTTCGACTGCCCGATGGATTCGAACCCAGAGAGCACACCGGGCTTATTGCCTACGCAGAGTTGCTTGGGCGCTGGAACAAAAAAATCAATCTGGTAGGCCGACGAGACATTGGCAATCTATGGACCCGTCACATTCAGGACGCCCTGTTTCTGTATGGCTGTTTGCCGCAGGTTAAACAGGCGCCCTGGTTGCTCGACGTAGGCACCGGCGGTGGCCTACCCGGTATGGTGCTGGGAATCGTTGATAGTGGGCGCAATTACCTGCTGCTTGATCGCAGCGAGCGCAAGGTTCGATTTCTCAATCAGGTGATCGCGGAGCTTGAGCTTGCCAATGTGTACACTCTGTGCGGCGACTTTTCCCGAGATCTCGAGCTTGATCAGGCCCTACCGGCAGCCGCAACCAACGACCCGATCCCCGCTGAATTTGCGGTGGTGTGCGCCAGGGCGGTCGCCCCGCCTGATCTGCTGTGGGATCAGGTTAAACACCTGCTAGCGGCCGAAGGCGAGCTGCTAGTGGCGTGCGGACCACAAACCAGAGAACAACTCCCGGCCAACGTCGATGTAGAATGGTGGCCAGATGAGAGTAGCCCAGAGGCTCACGGGGGCAGCGAGACCCGCGGAACCGTTCGGCTGCGGCGGCGCCGTTCAACTTAAAGCGACCTGACCCCGGAACAAACAGAGATCAACATGCACGTTATAGCTATCGCGAATCAGAAGGGGGGTGTTGGGAAAACAACCACCAGTGTAAACCTCGGCGCCTCATTGGCCGCTCACGGTGAACGCGTATTGCTTATCGATCTAGATCCTCAGGGCAATGCCACCATGGGCTGTGGCTGTGACAAGAACGGGATTGAGCTGAACATCTATGACTGGATGATGGACAACAAGCCGCCTGCTGATGTCATCTTTAACGTAAAACCAAACTTTGATCTGATGCCGTCAAATACAGATCTAACGGCGGTAGAGATTGAACTCATGCAGCAGACGTCGCGCGAAAAACGGCTGCAGGAAAGGCTCACGCCTATTGCGTTGAAATACGACTACGTTGTGATCGACTGTCCACCGTCGCTGAATGTTCTAACCTTGAATGCGCTGGTGGCTGCCAACGGTGTGCTTGTTCCCATGCAGTGCGAATACTATGCGCTTGAGGGCTTAACCGCTTTGCTCGAAACCATCGCTGGGGTTCGTCAAGCCGCGAACCCGGAGCTTGCTTTGGAGGGCATCCTGCGCACGATGTATGATCCTCGCAACAGCCTCACGCGGGACGTGTCCAGGCAGCTGATCAATCACTTTGGAGATGATGTCTTTCGTACCGTTATCCCCCGCAATATCCGGTTGGCAGAAGCACCCAGTCACGGTGAGCCAGTGCTCTACTATGATCGCCTGTCCCGGGGCTCGGTGGCCTATCAGGCGCTCGCCGAAGAACTTCGCAAAAAGCGCCGGCGCCTCTCTGAAAAAAGAGCTGAAAAAAGAGCTGAGCAAGAAGCCCAGCGAGCACTGCACGAAAAATCAACACCGGCGGAATCGATATGAGCAAGAGGCGCGGCCTGGGTCGAGGATTGGATGCGCTGCTGGCGGGCAGTGCAGAGCCGCAACCCATTCCAACCCGTGAAGATGCGCTTGAAGCGCTAGGCGCAAAAGACGCACTGGCTCAGCGAGACGCGATTGGTTTGCAGGCAGGCTCGGACTCGAACACTTCGGCCGTTGCAGAAGAGTCATCCGGGCAAGCAAAAACAAAGGCAGATGGCTTTGCTGAGGTGCCTGTCGATCAGATTTTTCGCGGCCAGTTTCAGCCGCGACGACACTTTGATGAGGCCGCGCTCGATGATTTGGCGGCTTCGATAAAGAGCCAGGGGCTTATGCAACCGATCGTGTTGCGCCCCAGGCTAACCGGTGGCTACGAAATAGTTGCTGGCGAGCGTCGCTGGCGGGCGGCCCAACGGGCCGGATTGCACGCTGTACCAAGTATTGTTCGTGAAATCGAAGATGAGCAGGCCATGGCCATGGCACTCATTGAGAACATTCAGCGCGAAGACCTGAACCCCCTTGAAGAAGCCCTGGCCATGCAGCGGTTGCGTGACGAATTTGAGCTCACACAGCAAGAACTAGCAGATACCCTGGGCAAAAATCGAGCGACCGTTGGCAATATGCTGCGGCTTTTGAATCTGGCGCCAACGGCCCGCACGTTGCTCGAACGGGGAGAAATAGAAATGGGCCACGCCCGGGCACTGCTGTCTCTCGAGCCCGCGGACCAGGATGCTCTGGCTCGTGAGGTGGCAGACAAGTCGCTGACGGTTCGAGAAACTGAGCGCAGGGTTGGCGCCCTTACCGCACCCTCGAAGAAGTCAGCCGCGGCGTCCAGAAAACAAGCCAAAGACCCAGATACCCAGCGCCTGGAGCAGCAGCTCAGCGAGAAACTTGGTGCTCCGGTGTCAATCGAGCAGGCGTCTGGCGGCAAGGGTAAGCTGGTTATTGGCTACTCAAGCCTTGCGGAATTGGATGGCATTCTTGGTCATCTGAACTAATCTTCTGAAGCGATAGAGACGAGTTAGAA
>CAZFIA010000002.1:0-19441 GCA_964519335.1 uncultured Pseudomonadales bacterium | reverse complement strand
AGACGAGTTAGAAATAGGCTGCGTCGTGCCGTTTTTTCGTTGCGCCCGCAATTGAAGCTTGTGATACCCGTCTCTATACTGTGCGCCGCCAACGAACGGCAGCCAAATTATGTCAGGATTTTCTCCGCCCCTGACGGCGACTTTGAATCGGATCTCGGTGCCTTATCGCATCGTACTTGCTCAACTTGTGGTGGGGTTGCTGATCACTATGGCGGCAGGAATCGCTGGTGGTCTGGAGACCGGTCTGGCGGCTGGGTTGGGAGCACTGATTGTAGTGTTGCCCAACGGCTGGTTGGCCTGGCGAGTGACAGGGTCCGGAGCAGCAGAGGCGACGAGTGAGAGTTCGACGCGGATACTGGCTCTTTCCCTACTCAAGTTTCTGACGACGGCAGGCGCCGCAGCATTGGCGCTCACCTGGTTCAAACCGCCCATGGTCGCCTTTTTAAGTGGCCTGGTGGGGACCGTTTTAACCGCTGCATTGGTGCCACCGTTTTTAGCACCGCAGCAACTGGCTCGAGCGCCGCGGCTCGATCAATAGATAGATAGGCGCAGGGTATGTCAGGCGAAACATCCGCTGAGTACATTGAACACCACCTAACGAATCTCACCTTCGGGAATCACCCGGTAAATGGCTGGGGAATCGCTCATAGCACCACAGAAGCGGGCGAGATGGGGTTTTGGGCCATCAATCTCGACACTATGGGTTGGTCGTTGTTGCTCGGTGGCCTGTTCCTTTGGCTGTTCAATAAGGCCGCCAAAGCCGCCACCTCAGATGTCCCGGGTAATTTTCAAAACGGTATCGAAATGGTGGTCGAGTTTATCGACGACACCGTTGGCACGATCTTCACCCACAATAACCCGCTCATTGCGCCCATGGCCCTCACAATCTTTGTGTGGGTGCTGTTCATGAACACCATGGACCTGATTCCAGTAGATTGGATTCCCTCCTTTGCGAGCGCTATTGGCATCCCTTATATGAAAGTCGTGCCCAGCACCGACCCCAACATCACGATGGCGGTCGCGCTGACTATTTTTGGCTTCATTATCTACTACAGTATCCAGCACAAGGGTGTCGGCGGGTTCTTCGCAGAACTTGCATTCCACCCGTTCCCCAAGTGGTTGGCTCCGCTCAATCTGTTTCTTGAGGGTGTCACCCTAATCGCCAAACCCATCTCACTGGGTCTTCGATTGTTCGGCAACATGTACGCAGGCGAGATGATCTTCATCCTCATCGCGATCCTGTTTGGTGCCGGACTCGGTTGGGCGCTGCTCGCAAGTGGCCTTCAGCTTGTGTGGGCGCTGTTCCACGTTTTGATTATTGCCCTGCAGGCCTTCATCTTCGCCGTTTTGACTGTGGTCTATATGACCCAGGCACACGACGTCGAAGATCACTAGGGTTGCTGGGTTAAGAGTTCCGTAAGCAGAAAATCCATTCCAGAAAATGGCAAAGAGAGAATCCAAATGGAAAACGAAGTCTTTAAATTCGTCGCTGGCGCATTGTTCATGGGCCTTGGTGCTATCGGCGCCGCGGTTGGTGTAGGTGTGCTTGGCGGCAAGTACCTGGAAGGCGTTGCGCGCCAGCCAGAACTGCTGCCTATGCTGCGTACCCAGCTTTTCATCGTACTGGGTCTGGTAGACGCCGTACCGATGATCGCTGTGGGTATCGGGCTCTACGTGGTTTTTGCTGTATAGCAATTACCAGGTATTAGATCTGAAAACACTGCAAGAGGTTAGGCGATGAATATTAACGCTACCTTGATCGGCCAAACGATCACATTTTTTGCGTTCCTGTGGATATGCTACAAGTATATTTGGCCGCCGCTCGTTGAAGCGATGCGCGAACGTCAGAAGAACATTGCCGACGGTCTGGCCGCTGCTGAGCGTGCCGAAAAGAACCTGGCTCAGGCTCAAGACCAGGTGGCTGCTGAGCTTGCGAAAGCCAAAGACGAAGCAGCAGGCATTCTTGATAAGGCACGGGCCCGCGCCAATGCCATGATTGAAGAAGCCAAGACCGATGCGCGCTTTGAAGGTGAACGGCTGAAAGAATCGGCCCAGTCGGAGATCGATCAGGAAGTTAACCGAGCGAAAGAATCGTTGCGAGCACAAGTCGCTGCCTTGTCTATCGCTGGTGCCGAGCAGGTGCTGGGTGAATCCGTAGATGCCTCCGCCCACGGCAAACTGCTCGACAAGCTTGCGGCTGAACTCTAATGGCAGAGCTTGCAACCATGGCACGGCCCTACGCCAATGCAGCCTTTGACGTTGCAAAGCGCGACAGCGATCTAGGCTCATGGTCAAAGGCGTTGGCCTATCTAGCGTCAGCATCAAGCGAACCCTCGGTTCGTTCGCTGCTCGAATCGCCGGACATGGAAGCACCCGTAAAAGCCCAGAAGCTGATCGAAGTGTGCGGCGATGCACTCGATGATCGCACCAAGCGATTTGTGCAGGTTCTGGCCAGCAACAAGCGTCTGCCTTTGATTGGCGAGATAGCCAATCAGTTCGAGGCGCTGAGGGCTGCAGAAGAACAACAGATTGATGTAGAAGTCGTGTCGGCCATGCCGCTCACGGACGACCAGCAAAACACATTGGCTGCCGCACTCAAGAAGAAGTTTGAGCGTGCGGTGAACATGACCCACAGCGTCGACAGCACTCTCATTGGGGGCGCTGTCATTCGCGCTGGCGATACGGTCATCGACGGCAGCCTGAGCGGAAAATTGAAAAAGCTTGCGGAAAACGTACTGCGTTAGCCCCGTAAACCACTAGAGCAGAAACCATGCAACAACTGAATCCCAGCGAAATCAGCGACATCATCAAGAACAGGATCGAGAATCTTGATGTCCGTAGTGAAGCGCAAAATGAAGGCACCATCGTGGGTGTCTCTGACGGTATCGTGCGAATCCACGGGCTGGCAGAGGCCCAGTACGGTGAGATGCTCGAGTTTGACGGCGGCCTGTACGGTATGGCGCTGAACCTTGAGCGCGACTCTGTCGGTGCGGTAATTCTTGGTGAGTACGGCGCGCTGTCAGAGGGCCAAACCGCCCGTTGCACCGGCCGTATTCTTGAGGTTCCTGTAGGCAATGAGCTGCTGGGACGTGTTGTTGACGCCCTGGGTAACCCCATCGATGGCAAAGGGCCTCTTAACGCCTCCCAGACCTCTCCAATTGAAAAAGTTGCCCCAGGCGTAATCTCCCGGCAGTCGGTAGACCAGCCCGTGCAGCTAGGCCTCAAGGCTATCGATGCGATGGTGCCCATTGGTCGCGGCCAGCGCGAGCTGATTATCGGTGATCGCCAGATTGGTAAAACAGCGATCGCGGTTGACGCCATCATCAACCAAAAAGACTCCGGCATCCGCTGCATCTACGTGGCCATTGGCCAAAAGATGTCGACCATTGCCAACGTGGTTCGCACCCTCGAAGAAAACGGCGCCATGGATAACACCATTGTGGTTGCCGCATCCGCATCCGATCCGGCGCCGCTGCAGTTCATTGCGCCTTACTCCGGTTGCTCTATGGGTGAGTTCTTCCGCGACTCCGGCGAAGACGCGCTCATTATTTATGATGACCTCACAAAGCAAGCCTGGGCGTATCGGCAGATTTCGCTGTTGCTCAAGCGGCCACCAGGGCGAGAAGCCTATCCCGGTGATGTGTTCTACCTGCATTCTCGTCTGCTTGAGCGCGCTGCGCGCGTTAATCCCGACTACGTTAAGAGCATCTCTGGCGTTGAGGGCAAAACCGGTTCACTCACCGCGCTGCCGATTATTGAGACTCAGGGGGGTGACGTTTCGGCGTTTGTACCCACCAACGTAATCTCTATTACTGACGGGCAGATATTCCTCGAAACCCAGCGTTTTAACTCGGGTATCCGTCCTGCCATGTCTCCGGGAACCTCGGTAAGCCGGGTAGGTGGTTCAGCACAAACATCGTTTATGAAGAAGATCTCGGGCGGTATTAAGCTCGCGCTTGCGCAGTACAGAGAGCTGGCTGCGTTTTCGCAGTTTGCCTCAGACCTTGATGACGCCACTCGCCGCCAGCTTGAGCACGGCGAGCGTGTAGAAGAGCTGATGAAGCAAAAGCAGTACTCGCCAATGAGCGTGGCCGAGATGGGCACTGTTCTGTTCGCGGCGAACGAGGGTTACCTTGAAGACGTTGATGTGAACAAGGTGCTCGATTTCGAAGAAGCATTGCTTGGTTACATGAAGAGCGAGCACGGCGCGTTTATGGATGACATTAACGCAAACGGCACCTACAACGATGACGTTGTTGGAACGCTAAAATCTGCGATCGAAACTTTCAAGAAGACTCAAACTTACTAGGTCTGTTCTTTAAGAAAGAGAAGGAATTTCTATGGCCGTTGGCAAGGAAATTAAAAACAAGATCGGTAGCGTGCAAAACACGCAAAAGATCACCTCCGCCATGCAGATGGTTGCTGCGTCGCGCATGCGTCGCACGCAGGAACGCATGAGCGCGGGCAAGCCTTACTCTAGTCGCATTCGCGCCATGATTGGTCACCTGGCTAACTCTAATCCCGAGTACCGGCATGGCTATATGGTTGAACGCGAGGTAAAGCGCATTGGCTATTTGGTGGTGTCGTCTGATCGAGGGCTGTGTGGCGGCTTAAACGTCAACGTTTTTCGTGCCCTGGTTAACGAGATGGCGGAATGGAAAGCCAAAAACATTGAAATTGACCTTGGCCTGATCGGCAAGAAAGCCGTTGGCTTTTTCCGCTCTTTTGGCGGCAACGTGGTCACGTCGGTTACAGATATATCTGAGGAGCCGGAGGTTGAAGACCTTATCGGTTCGCTCAAAGTCATGATGGATTCTTTCGAAGAAGGCAAGATCGACAAGCTATTCATTATTAGCAATGACTTCGTTAACACCATGACTCAGGCGCCTACTACTCGACAGCTGTTGCCGCTGGAGCCCGAAGATGACGACGCGTATCGGCATCGCTGGGACTACATTTACGAGCCGGATGCCCAGCAACTCATCGATGGATTGGTGAAGCGGTTTGTGGAAAGCCAGGTGTATCAGGCCGTTGTAGAGAACACGGCGTGCGAACAGGCGGCCAAGATGGTGGCCATGAAGAACGCAACAGAAAACGCAGAAAAGCTCGTTGACGAGCTAAGTCTTATTTATAACAACGCGCGGCAAGCGGCGATCACGCAAGAGATCTCCGAGATTGTTGGCGGCGCAGCAGCCGTATAACTTAAGTGCTGCGCGCGGAACAACGTTTACCCGCGCGAAGCGCGGTGACAGGAGAAGAGAATGAGCAGCGGTAAGATTGTTCAGATTATTGGCGCGGTTATCGACGTGGAATTTCCACGCGAGACAGTACCCAAGGTATACGATGCGCTGAACGTACCCAGCGTAGGCCTTACGCTTGAAGTGCAGCAGCAGTTGGGCGATGGCGTGGTGCGCACCATTGCCATGGGCGTGACCGACGGCGTTGCGCGCGGACTGGACGTCAACAACACGGGCGCGCCAATTACTATTCCGGTGGGTGAAGAGACTCTGGGACGCATCCTTGATGTGCTGGGTAACCCAATTGATGAGAAGGGCCCGGTAAATGCGGCGGCATCCATGCCGATTCACCGCAAGGCGCCTTCCTACGAAGATCAGAAGGGTGGTAACGAACTGCTCGAAACCGGCATCAAGGTTATTGACCTGATTTGCCCCTTTGCAAAGGGCGGTAAGGTTGGATTGTTTGGTGGTGCGGGCGTCGGCAAAACCGTAACCATGCTTGAGCTCATTCGTAACATTGCTATCGAGCACTCGGGTTTGTCGGTGTTTGCGGGCGTTGGCGAGCGAACTCGTGAGGGCAACGACTTCTACTACGAAATGGAAGAAGCCGACGTACTCGACAAGATTTCTCTTGTATTTGGTCAGATGAACGAGCCTCCAGGTAACCGGTTGCGCGTGGCGCTCACGGGCCTGACGCTTGCCGAAAAATTCCGTGACGATGGCCGAGACGTATTGCTGTTTGTCGATAACATTTATCGCTACACGCTGGCTGGTACTGAAGTGTCAGCGCTGCTGGGTCGCATGCCGTCAGCGGTAGGCTATCAGCCGAACCTGGCCGAAGAGATGGGCGCGCTGCAGGAGCGCATTACCACCACCAAGACCGGGTCTATTACCTCGGTTCAGGCGGTATACGTACCAGCGGATGACTTGACTGATCCCTCACCGGCAACCACCTTTGCTCACCTTGATTCCACGGTAACGCTGTCGCGTGCTATTACCGACCTGGGCATTTACCCGGCGGTAGATCCCTTGGACTCAACCTCGCGTCAGCTTGATCCGCTGGTTGTGGGCGAGGAGCACTATTCTGTAGCTCAGGAAGTAGCGGAAACGCTGCAGCGTTATCAGGAACTGAAAGACATCATTGCGATTCTTGGTATGGACGAATTGTCAGAAGAAGATAAGTCTCTGGTTTATCGTGCTCGTCGCATGCAGAAGTTCTTCAGCCAGCCGTTCTTTGTTGCCGAGCAGTTTACGGGCAACTCGGGTAAGTACGTGAGCCGTGACGATACCGTGCGGTCGTTCCGCGAGATCCTTAATGGCGATCACGACGAACTGCCGGAAGATGCGTTCTACATGGTTGGTAGCATCGAAGAAGCGCTCGAAAAAGCCAAAACCCTCTAAAGAGAACAGCTATGGCCAGCATGCAGTGCGAAATTGTTAGTGCAGAGAAAGAGATATTCTCTGGCCGCATCACCAAGTTGAGCGCGGTGGGCACGATTGGTGAGCTGGGTATTCTACCGGGTCACGCGCCTCTGCTTACCGGTGTGCGCCCTGGGCCCATTCATCTTGAAGTAGAAGGTGGCGAAGAAGAGATCTTCTTTGCATCAGGCGGCTTTTTGGAAGTGCAGCCCGGCATGGTCACGGTACTTGCTGACACCGCTATCCGCGCTGACGACATCGATGAGGCGGCTGCCGCCAAGGCCAAAGAAGAGGCCGAGAAAGCGCTCGATGAAAACGCGACTGAGTTTGACTATAGCCTGGCCCAGGCGCGACTAGCGGATGCCGCAGCACAACAGCGCACGATCCAGGAACTAAAGAAGTTTCGCCGCTAGCCTATTGTCCTTTTTCAGCAAGGCAGTGACCGAGGCCACGCGCCGGCGGGCCCTCGACAGATAGGTCGAACCCTCGTCTCCATAAACCTCTGAATAATAGCTAAGCACCCGTTGGTGCGTTTCCAGCGCGGCTTCAAGTTGTCCCAGCTTTGCGAGTACTTCACCAATTTCCATGTCCGCAAGGGCGTGAGAATGATTGTATGCCGGCATCAGTTTTTCATAGATCGCCCGCTCTTTCTTGTAGGAACTTAAGGCTTGGGAGTTGCTTCCTTCGTGCGCAAGAATTTTTCCTTCCAGATGTAGAACCCAGGCGCGCGCCTCGTGTTCTGCATTGTTTGCGGCAAACTGAGACAAAGCCGCCTTGCTCTTTTCTAGCCAAAGACGCCCATCTGTCTCTTGGTCATTTCGGATCGCATGCAATCCCAAATTGGTAATCACACGAATTTCAATCTCGGAAACACCGCCGATGCGTTCAACCACTTCGTACGCCAGCAGTAAGTATTCGAGACTTGCCCTGGCGTCACCCTGCTTTCGGTGAATGATAGATATTTCATTGTAGAGATCAGCGAGTTCAGGTAAGGCGTTTTGATTGAGAGACTCGTAAAGGTCTGCGCCTTTAGTTAGCAACTTGAGACCACGCTCAAGTTCGCCCAGGTTTGAGTAGAGGCTGCCCAGACGAGTGTACGACACGGCAACCAACTCGTTGGGCTCAGCTCCTGCTGCCGCCTCGTAAAGTTCCACCGCTTCGACCATTTTTGCCACGGTGCCTTTCCGGTCACCGGTGCTCCATAGGGAGCTAGCAGTTTCATCCGCTATTCTGGCCTGCAACAAGAAGTCTGCGTCTCCTTCTGCGGCGGTTTTGAATAATTCCAGCGCTCTCTGCGGCTGTCCCGTCAGTCCCAGACTTTGGCCCAGACGAAAGTCGATACGCTGCTGCAGAGCATCGTGGCTGCAGTCGGTGGTTAGACAAATGCTCCGGGATTGTTCAAGTAGCTCGATGGCCTGCGGATACATGGCGATGCCGTGATAGGTTCGAGCGACGGTTAACATGAGCTCAGCACGGACTACCGGTACTCCCTGAAAAGCATCACCATCTTGGTTGGTGAGTTCCGCCGCGGCGTGGTCCAAAAGCTCGGATACCTTTGCATCGCTTCCAAGACGCAGGGGCGACTCAGCACGGCTACTTGGGGCTAACAATAATCGGGCGAGAAAATCTGAGGTTGCGCTGGATTGGGCGGCTGCAGTATCAGCGGTTTGTGTTTGCACGATGGACACGCCCAATGCCGTAGTCATCGCCAAAACAACTGCCGTTGTTGCGCTCAACCCCAACCAGTGCCGGCGAATGAACTTGCCCGCCAGGTAGCTCCAGGAATCACCGTGTGCAACTACCGGTTGACCATTCCTGTGGGCCCGTAAATCCTCCGCCAATTTTTGCGCTGTGGCGTAACGGCGCTCGGGCTCTTTTGCGATTGCCTTCGCAACTATCAGTTCGAGCTCCTCCCCAATGGCATCTCGTCTGATCAATGGTCCTGTGTCATCAGCACCGGCCTTGTTAATCCTCTCTTGCATCGAGGGGGCTGGATCTTCAAGAATAGTTCGCTGAATTTCTGCCGGGTTGGCCCCGGTCAGGCTGTAAGGCTTGCAGCCACTCACCAGCTTGAAGAGCATCACACCCAGAGCGTAAACATCGGTAGCCGTAGTTACTGCCTCTTGTCTATATTGTTCTGGGCTTGCGTAGTCGAGTGTCAGGGCAGCTGGTTTGTTGAATTCGGTGACCTCGCCTATCACCCCTGCAAGATCTTTGGCGATTCCGAAATCGATTAGCTTGGGCTGCCCCTGCTTATCTACAAGAATATTGCTGGGCTTGATGTCCCGGTGAACAACCAGGGATTGGTGTGCCGCCTGAACGGCATCGCAGACCAACAGAAACAGATCGATAGTCTTGGCCATTGAGAGTTTGTTGTGAAACACATACTCATCAATCGCAATGCCATCGATGTAATCCATTACCAGATAGGGTGTGCCGTCTTCCAAATGACCGCCATCGTGTAATGCCGCGATATTAGGGTGCACAATGTTAGCCAGCATCTGCCGCTCCGCCTCGAAGCGCTGCGTAAACAGGGTGCCATACAGTTCAGACTGCATAACCTTGATGGCGACCAGCTTGTCGAATGCGCCGTCGCTGCGTGCGGCTAGATACACGCGGCCCATACCGCCGGCTCCCAGCGGCTTAAGAATCCGGTAGACACCAATCTTTTTCGGAGCGGATGCATTGGCTATTGCACTGTTGGTTAAGAACGCCGTCGGCGAATAATCGCGTTCGACAGCGGTAACTTTTGCTGCCAGGAATGACAGTAACCCGTGCGCACGGCTTTGCAACGCTGGCTCGCTGGCCAGCGCCTGGTCAAGAAATGGATGGCGCTCTTCCGCGGCAAGCTCCAAGGCCTGCTCTACAAATTGAAGAACCCGGCGTTCTCCCATAACTAAAGTGTCTTCCGTGACGGTCATTGTTCTCTGCGCTCCCTGCGCTCCCTGCGCTCCTAGTTTTGAGGTTATGCGTTACTCTGTGGTTCTTAATGCTACGCTGGTACTGCCGCGAAGATCACCGGCAGCATTTCTAAAGCGTACGAATGCCCGGCTTTCTGCTGGTGCAAACGCGATCGACGCGTTTGAATCTGTAAGCAGCGTGAAAACGGCGAAGGTAGCGGTTGCGTTGGTTGGCATATCCTGGTTAACCGTGCCAGCGGGATCACTCAGGCAGTCACCCGTAGCAGCGTCGGTTGAGCAAATGAAGAACTGCAGAGGCAATTCTGCGGTTCCGTCATCGACACTGGCAACTATCGACTCTGGATCACCCAGGTTAGTAGTTGCCACTACAAACGCGCCCGAGCCGACGCTTGTCGGTATGTCGTTAATGCCAGTATTGCCCGTCGTTGCCGCGATGGCCACCACGTCGCTGCTTAGGCCCGGCGGCGCCGAAAGAGTAAAGGTGTTTACGCCAGCGACACTCGTGGCGCTGTTACTTGCATTGCCGCAGTTAAAATCGAGTACCAGGTCGGTGCTTGCAAAGGTCTCTTCTGGAGTGAAGGCAAATATAAACGTGGCTGCGCCGTTTGCCGCAATATCAATGGGCGGGTTTAACGGGCCCACGGGTTCGTTGGTAGCCTGATCGGTTTCTTGATAGGCAAAGGCAGCGGCGAGGCCTGCTGGCGGGGTGATGGTGCAGCTGGATGCAGATGAACTTGCTGTGTTCAGCACCGTAGCAAAAGCGGTGGCGGTGAAACCGACCGGCACGGTCCTACTGCCCGGCAGCACAGCAGCAACTGGATCGCTGATAGATTCGACTTGGCTCGCGCCAGTTATGAGCACCACCTGGTTTCTTTGTATCAGCGCGGTAGATTCTCCGGTGAGCGGAATATTCTCGAAATCCTGACCCCGATCTTCAATACGCAACCCGGCAATCTCGTCGACGACCGCGAGGCTTCTGGCGGTGAGTGTTCCAAACACGCTGAAACCGCCGTCAACAAAATCGAAACCGTTTGGGGCGCTTCCTCCGTTGTCGGCGGTGTTGATAAACCAGCCGTTGGTCGCGCTGTCGGGGTCACCACTCTCTTTGAGCATGCTCACGGTGCCGCGGGTGTTGCTCTGATTAAACTCATTGGCAATCGGGGCGCGTTCGAAGGCATCGTCTACCACACCCAGCTCTGGCCAGATGAATTCACCGGTTGCAATAAATCCGGGAATGCCCGCAGCGACTGGTTGGGAGATATGGAAAAAGGAATCGATGTAGTCGTTGTTGGTGATGTACTCCTGAAAATTGGCCACGGTAGTTGGTGCGGTGTCTGGAGTCAGCGTGATAAACAGATCGCCAAGTGTGGTTTGTACTCTAACAATAGGTGCTCCAGGTTCTTCTGCTGCAGATGGCTGCATGAGCAGCAGAAGCACGGACATCAGTGCAGTTCTCAGAGAGAACAAGTCACAGGCGCGCATACAAACAAGCGTGTAGAGATTCTGGAAAGTACTAAATCTTGGGGCAGTCATAATCCAAGGTTACCCTAAAAATCAGGGTACGGTTCTAAGGGCCACGCTGGTGCTGCCTCGTAGCGCACCGCTTGCATTTCTAAAGCGCACAAAAGCTCGATTGTTGGCCGGATCAAAGCCTACAGTATCGGTTGCGTTACGCAGCTGCGCGAACACGGCAAAGGTGCCCGTCTGATTGGTGGCTAGAGTAATGCCTGCGGAAAGCGCTGGCGGTTGGTCGGGTAAACACTCACCGCTCACTGGATCGGTGGGACAAACGAATAGATCGAGCGGCAGATTTGCGGATCCCGTATCGGCGGCCACGGTAATTTCTTCTTCTGCACCCAGGTTAAAGGTAGCTACAACGAAGGCACCGCTACCGACCGAGTTGGGAATATCGTTGATGCCATCGTTGCTGTTGGTACCGGCCAGCGCAACTACATCGGCTATTGGTGTAGCACTCGCCGCCAGGTCGAAGGTATTCAATCCGGCAATTCGCGCGGCGGAAGACGTTGCGTTACCACAGGTGTAGTCAAATTCGACGGTGGTGGGATCGATCGCTGCGGTGGGCGTTAAGGTAAAAACCAGTGACACAGAACCGCCAGGATCAATATCAAACTGTGGATTGTTTGCTCCAAAGGCCTGGTTGTTTAGCGGATTGGTTCGTCGATAGATGAAGTTCGCTGCAAGTTCTGTGTTGGTGGCCATGGTGCACGAGCCTGCGAGGCTATCACTGACATTGATAATGGTGGCAAAGCCCGTTGCGTCATTACCTACTGCTACTGAG
Source organism: uncultured Pseudomonadales bacterium (assembly GCA_964519335.1). Taxonomy (GTDB): domain Bacteria; phylum Pseudomonadota; class Gammaproteobacteria; order Pseudomonadales; family Azotimanducaceae; genus JALZVT01. Next base: position 7,565 of record CAZFIA010000002.1, on the reverse strand, counting down.
CGACTAGCTGGCAAGATGGCGGCTGCAGGCGCGCCCACGGAGGCGAATTGAACAGCGGAGGTGACAAGCACAACGGCGTCGCGACTGGTCACGTCGACGAACGGTTCTACGATTGGAACTTCGGCTGCTGTTCGCAACGCTGCAATGGCGTCGATCACCTGCATTCCCGCTGCATTTATAGTGCCGAAAACAGTGAAGCCGCCGTTCTGAAAATCCAGGTTCGGTCCGTTGTCGGCCAGATTAACGAAGAAATTGTTCGTTCCGCTGTTGGGATCGCCACCCAACTTTGCAAGTGCCACCGTGCCGCGCGTGTTGCTAACGTTGAATTCGTTCATCACAGGGGCTATCTCGGGGATATTGAGAGGGCCCGTCGCTCCTTGTGGCCAGAAGAATTCCCCGCCTTGCAACACAAAGCCGCCGCCGCCAGGGTTGCGATGAAAAAACGAATCGTTGTAGGCGCCGCTGTTAACGTAAGTCAGAAAATTCTCAACCGTCAGGGGTGCATTCTCAGGCGTCAGATTGATGAAAAAATCGCCTAAGGCGGTGCGCATGCGAACCTGAGGGTCAGCCCATACGGGTGCGCAATTTAGTGTTGCCATAACTAGCAGGGTCAGCATGAAATAGGGTGAAGGCAGTGGTTTTAGAGACAACAGATGTGTTTTTTGCTGCGACTTGGAGGCTTGAGTAGAGGTCTGAGCACATAGCGTTCTGAGCATTGGAACCCACATAAATCGAAAGGAATGGGCGCAGTATAGTTCGCCTTTACTCAGCTGGGCAGTGATTGTTGATGCCTGTGCTATTCTCTCGCGCGCTTGAAAGATCTTGTCCGTCAATTTGCAACGAGACTCTGTTTGCCCGCAGCCGCTATGCCTGGCGAAGAATATGTCTGACCAAGAATATGTCTGACCAAAGAAACGCGCCACCCGCCGTGCGCCTGGAGGGACTGACAAAATCTTACCCCCTGTTTACGGGTCCGGTAGACCGGCTTAAACAACTTCTGGGGATTGGCGATAAATCGAGCGCCGAGGGCATTACTGCCCTTCGCGACATCAACCTGAGTATTGAACGCGGTCAGATCTTTGGTGTAGTTGGCAAGAACGGGAGCGGTAAAAGTACGCTTCTGCGCCTCTTAACCGGTGTGTTGCCGGCGACAACCGGGCGTATTGAATGCCAGGGCAAAGTCGCCGCATTGTTAGAACTGGGCGCGGGGTTTAACCCTGAATTCAGTGGCCGCGAAAACGTGCTGATTGCCTGTGCGCTGCTGGGTATTGACGACGCAACAGCCGAGTCTCGATTGCCTGAGATCGAAGCCTTCGCCGATGTGGGTGCCTTCTTTGACCGTCCGGTTAAATCCTACTCAACCGGTATGTATGCAAGGGTTGCTTTTGCGGCGCTAGCGGTCTGCGAACCCGACGTCTTAATCCTGGACGAAATCCTGGCGGTGGGTGATGAAGCTTTTCAGCGTAAGTGCCTCGCCCGCATAGAAAATCTGGCGGCTGATGGCTGTACCGTTATCTTGGTTACCCACAATTCTCAGCTGGTTATTGAATTTTGCGATGCCGCGGCGCTGCTTAGTGATGGCGAGTTGGTGATCTCTGGTGCGCCCAAAGCTGTTGTGCACGAATACTATCGCAGCCAGGGCTTTGCCCCTGCTGGCGTACCTGAAGGCATAACTGAAGGGGTAACTGAAGGTGTCCCGGAAACTGATGCATCTGTGCGGGCAGTTGGCGCTGACACTGGTGTGCGCCCTGAAGCTGTTGTTGCTACCGGCGCCTTTCATGATCCCGCGCTTGTGTCATCTAGCACAGTAGCGTACGGAAATGCGGATGCGTTGATAGACAACGTGAGGCTTGTCGATCAGAACAACCAGAAAGTTAACGTCTTGCTGCGAGGCGGTCGCTACCGATTGTGTTATCGAGTCACGCTTGAGCGGCCGGCGCGTGATATTGAGTTTGGCAGCCTGATTAAAACAACCAAAGGAGTGGAACTCGGTGGGCTGGTGTTGGGTGATCAGCCTGAGTTAGCAGACGTAGCACGCGGTACAGTGTTTGAGGTGAGCATTCCTTTCGTAGCTAGCCTGTTACCAGGCACCTATTTTGTTAATGCAGGGGTTCGGGGTGAAATAGATGGGGGGCTCGAATACCTTCATCGATTGATGGATGCTTCAGCCTTTCGCGTACTAGAAGAAGTCGACAGCCACTTGCGCGGTATAGTTGATTTGAGTATTGCTGAAGAACCCCCGTCATTTACGATGTCCTCCGTTAATTCCCGCAGTTCGGGGTCCAATAGCTCGGAGTCCAGCGGTTGAGCCAGAGGTTTCCCCAAAGGTCGCTCGTTCTGCGGCTAACCCGGCAGCGTGTAGCTGCGCGCTATAGCGGTTCCGTGTTGGGCATAGCATGGGCCTTTGTATTGCCTTTGCTCATGGTGGGTTTGCTTGCGCTAGTGTTTGGCGAAGTCCTCGCCGTGCGCTGGCAGGTTGGTGAAATCGAAGCCTATGGCGCCATTTTGTTCAGCGGTCTTGTGGTGCATTTGTTTGTTGCGGATTGTTTGGCAAGCGCCCCGACCCTTGTTCTGTCGCACGCGCACTACGTCAAGAGCACAACCTTTCCATTACAGATTCTTCCCTGGACCATGGTGCTGGACGCCGGTTTTCACTTATTAGCTGGCGTGCTGATGTTGTTTTTGGTGGCTCTTGGTTTTGGCTTTAAGCTGCACCTAGCGCTGCTTTGGTTGCCGCTGGTGCTGTTGCCCTTGTTACCGCTGGGCCTTGGCCTGGGTTGGTTATTAAGCGCACTATCGGCGTATTTCAGAGATCTTACACAGCTCACCAATTTAGCTGCCACTGGAATGCTGCTGTTGTCTCCGGTGCTCTATCCCTTAGACCGGGTGCCCGAGTCTGTTCGCGGGTTTTATATGCTCAACCCTTTAACTTTACCCGTCGAGAACCTGCGTGCGGTGTTGTTTTACGGCGAGATTCCCTCCGCCATCGACATGTTGCTTCCTTTGGGGGTGAGCGTTGTCTTTGCAGCATTGGCCTGGGCAACTTTCCGACGCTTGCAACCAGGTTTTTATGATGTGCTTTGAGATGTTTTAGGGTGCACGAAGATGACCGAAAACTAGTTTTATTAACGGGTGCCAGTGGCCGACTGGGGGCCCGGCTTGCAGAAATTTTGCAGGCTCGCGGCTTTCGACTGCGAGCGCTTGTCCGCGATGCCCAGGCTTTACCCGGCTGTTTTGAGTCAGCGCTTGAATGGCGACGCGCGCGAACCGATTCGGCGGCGGTTGATGCGCTGCTTGAGGGGGTGTCCGGTATTGTCCATCTGGCATCGAGTAAGGCTAAAGATCAACGGGTCTGTCACGATGCGCACCTGGCTATGCCCGAATTGTTGCTGAACGCAGCCAAACACTCCTCTGTATCCAGGTTTATTGCGCTGTCTTCCATTAAGGCGATCGCGGGCGAATCGCACGAAAGTGCGCTAGGGACAGACTCGATGCCAGCACCAAAAAGTGGGTACGGCCGCTTTAAACTGGAAGCGGAGCGGCTACTGCGAGAGCATGAGGTCAATAGCAGTCTGGCCTCTTTCACACTGCGCTTGCCGATGGTCTACGGCTTGGACGCCAAGGGTAACTTTGGTGCACTCCGGCAGGCGGCGCGTTTTCGAATTCCTCTGCCCCTGGCGGCCGACAATCAGCGCAGCCTGCTTTTTTGTGAGAATCTGTTTGCCTGCATAGTTCACCTGCTTGAAGAACCCCAGTCGCCGGGCTACCGACTCATCCACCTGGCCGATGGACCTGCCCTATCTACCGAAAAATTTTTTCAGCTTATCGCTCAGGCGCAAGGCAGCCCTGGTTGGTGTGTCACTTTGCCTGGTCGCTGGGGACAGAAACTTGCCGGTGTACCGGTAGTGGGTGGAATAGGCGAGCGCTTGCTGGGTTCGCTCTGCTTTGAGTTAGGGTCGCTTAACAGCCTATCGGAGTGGGAGACACCCTACACAACTGCCGAAGGCGTTAACGCGGCGATCAATCCCGAGCCCTGAATTCTTCAACCCGAAGACTCTAGTTGCCTTCGGCCTTTCTCAGTGCGTCGGCTAAACCCTGTACATCCTTTAGTGCGCGCTGGGTAAGCGCGCGCATTTCGGCTTCTGATACGTTGGTTGCCGGATTGTTGGTTGAGGTGGAGGATGAGGCAGAAGATGAGGCAGAAGATGAGGACGCCGGAGCAGAGCTTGTGTTGGTGGCGGAATCGGGCGTTGGTGCGGGCGCTGCGTTGCCGCTCGCTTGCCGGGCGCGGGATGCCAGAGATTGCGATAAGCCAGATACGTTAGGCGCACTCGCTGCACTGCTGCCTGCTGGGCTTGCGCCACTCGCAGAATCTCTCGCATCTGTTGGCAAATCAGCACCCTGTGAGTCGCGCGATTGTCCAAGGCTTGCGACCCCACTGCGCTCACTGGATGCTCCATTGGCGCCAGCGGCACCGGGAGCTTTGGGCGAGTCTGGAGCGCCGCTGGGATTGGCTACGAAACCGTCCACACCCTCATTCAAGAGCTTAAGGCTGGTGATGCGGGTGGTATTGGTTTCCAGGTCGGTGCGGTACTCAAACACATGGCTGGTGTCTTTCAGCAGTGAACGCAGTACCCGCTCGAGGTCGCCCGTGGCGCTGAAGCTCATGGGTTCATCGGACCAATGCTCGGGATAGCCATCCACGTCAAAATCGAAGCGCTCTGCCAGTTCGTCCATTACGTCGGCAATGGCTTCATCGCGCACATCCAGCGAAAAGCGGTCGCCGCGATCTTCGAAAACAATGTCGGCGGAGGCCGTCGGGACAGAGATCGCACAGGCCCCGCAGATCAGGGTGATGGCCATGGCGAGGTGCTTAGCAGGCTTGAGATCTGTATGCATATCCATTGAATTAGCCCTGGGGTTTAGCGCTGGTGATTCGGACCTAGAATACCATTTTCCATTTTTTCCTGAGTCCTGCGAATCCATACTTTTTGTATATCTTCCATGCCGATTGCCAGGAGGCAGGCTGTACCAGGTGACGGGCTGTCCCGCGAGCTAGCTGAACTTTTGTCCGACGAGATTCCTGGGAGGCCTCGGAATCGGCATAAACGGGGTCACCGTTCGGGAACCGGGTTTGCCTGAACAAGTTCTGCCAGGCAACTGCTGTGAGGTTGAGATTGTGATGCCTAACCACCTGCTGCCGGGCAGCAGTGGCCATCTCGCTCCTCAGCAGGGCGCTGTTGATAAAGATCTCGATGGTATTGAGCCAATGCTCGGTTTCGTTTGGGCACAACGCACCCGTCACGTTCTGTTCGAGCGCGCTTAGGTAGGGCTCATGGCCGGAACAAATGCAGGGTACCCCGGCCAACGCGTAGTCGAAGTACTTTACGGCGCTCTTGCACTCATTAAATTCATTGTTATCGAGAGGTATGAGCGCAAAGGTATTGTTGCGCGAGGCGGCAAACGCCTTGAACTCTTCGTGGCTCATGAGCGGAGCGGTATCGACCCTGAGACCTTCACTACGCAAGTAGTCACCGGGTGGTCCTATGCCAACCAGGTCGATGTCGTAGCGTGCTTGGATCTGTTGCAACGCAGGAACCAGGAAATCTACTCGCACACTGTCGGACGAGGCCACCAGAATTCGTACCCGGTCACAGGTTTCGTCTGCGTCTTCAGCATCTGCTTCCATGTGCTTTATGGGCGTGTGGCTGTTCCAGGCATAGTTGGGTGTAAGAAACACGTTTGGGTTGTAGGCCAGTAATTTTTCTCTTAGCGGTTCGGTAGATGCACTGACGGCATCGACCTTTTCCAACATCGAGATGAGTTTTGGCCGCATGGTCATGCAGTGCTCATATACCGACAAATATTCGGGTGGCTCCAAAAGGTAGTCATCGATATCGAATACAACCCGTTTGCCCAGGTTGTGCAGGTGATCTACCAGAGCCAGTTGCTCGTCGTTCGCCTCGCGCTGTAACAAGATGGTGTCAGCCCACGCCAGTTGTTCGTCGGTGGGTGCGCCGTAGGCTCCTACCTGGATCTCGCCCCCAAAGAGTTCGGCGTGGCGCTGCAATGGGTTTTGCAGCCGGATGCTGTACAGCGACGAGTCTGCGGTTGGCGGCAGACTGAGTATTCTGCGCTGCCACTTAAGTTGGAAGGCTAAGTTGTGGGCTTCAGCATCGGCAAGCGCTGCAGGTTGTGCCAGTGTAATGAACTGGAACACGTTGCGCTCGCGATCCTCGATGTGTTCGATAAAAGCGTATTCTGTCGCCGGACTTACTGGTATCTGTACCTGATTGCTAGCGAGCTCGATGGTAGAGAGTCGATTGATCGCGAGGTTTGCGCGCGTAAACATCTGGACCAGGTTGTCGCGGGTGAAGAAATGGAGGTGGGTGTTGTCCATGATTCCTGTTGCTGAATACTCCCATCGGCCTTCCAGCAGCATCATTCGTACGCGCTCGTGCGCCACGTTAGGCACCGAAGAGATAATCACCCCGCGCTCTGTCAGGCGGGCGCTGATCGCCTGCAGCACCCGCACCGGGTCCAGCAGGTGCTCCAGTACATCGCCGAACACGATGACGTCAAATCGCTCCTCTACGAATTCGTCGGATAGTAAAAACGCCTCAATAGAATCGCGATAGACAAAATCCAGTCTTGATTGGGCGACGTCTGCCGCCAGGGCGTTGGTTTCCAAGCCCCACACTTCGTTGCCAATGTCCTTGAGCGCTGCGCCAAAGTAACCTTCAGAACAACCCACTTCGAGTACGCGCAATGTTGCGTCGCCAAATTGTTCGCGTATATATCGAATAACCCTGGTGTGCGCGTTGTTCTCTACTTGCAGATCAACCACGCCTTTGTAGTCGTTGGAAGACTGCTTTCTTCCACTACCCTCGGCAGGCGCCAGAACCTGGTCTCCCAGCACTCGGGTAGCGCGGTTGCGAAACTCAAGGTGATCTTTGGCTTGCGCGTTTACCTGTTGGGTGAGTTGTTCAACCTTGGAGCGTAAGTCAACGAGCTCTGCATCGCGTTCGTTAACCAGTGCCACGGTTTCTTGCAGAGCGGTGTACTGTTGTCGCGCAGCGTCTGCGCTTAGTGCCGCGTTTTCCTCGAAGCTTAGTGTCGCCTGTTTTTGCGCCTCAAGTTGTTCAAAGGCTGCTTCGAAATCCGATTCCCACTTTAGGAGCTGACCTGCCTGGGCGTTGATCAGTGGTTGCGCTAGTTCCAGTGTTTTCATTTGGCGGGTGGTTATCTGGGCAAACAGCTCCGCGGATTGTGTTGTATCAAGCCCTTTTGCGGCGGCTAGCGCTTCCCGTGCGTCTACCTTGTTGTCTTCTGTCTCTTTTAAGTCCAGACCAGACTGATTGATTACCCAGTCGTTCAACTGATTTGCGACCGGCGAAATTAGAGAGGGAAGTCTTGCCGCGTGGTTATTTTGCTGATCTTTACTGACAAATCCCGCCGCTTCCTTCAACCGTTGTGCAGTTGGCGTTGAGCCCAGCCAGTGCGCGATAGTTGTCAAAGTAGATTCTGGGCCGTCTAGAAGTTTTGCGTAGGGCACGAGCAACCTG
>CAZFIA010000001.1:77509-100899 GCA_964519335.1 uncultured Pseudomonadales bacterium | reverse complement strand
CTATTGGCTGGCGCGCACGACCTCGACGAACACCTGGCAACTGCCGAGTTCGACACTAACCTGCCCGTTCTTATGGCGCTTATCGGCATCTACAACTACAACTTTCGTAATGTCGAAAGTCTGGCCGTGCTGCCCTACGAACAACGATTGCGCCTGCTGCCCGACTATTTGCAGCAGCTCGAAACCGAAAGCAACGGCAAGTCGATCGACAAGAATGGCAACCCCGTAACCAGCCAAACCATGCCCGTACTCTGGGGTGGCGAAGAATCTATCGGCCAGCACTCATTTCACCAGCTACTACATCAGGGCAATCGGCCTTTTACCGCCGACTTTATTGGAACTTGCGTGCCCGATCACGAACTGCCCGATCATCACAACTGGCAACTGGCGAACATGCTTGCCCAGGCAGAGGCTATGCAATTTGGTGAAGATGCTGAGGATCCGCAGCGCCGGGTTGTCGGCAAACGACCTACAACCACTATCATGCTCGACGCGCTAACGCCTCGCGCTCTGGGAACCTTGCTTGCCCTCTACGAACAAAAAGTATTTTGTCAGGGCGTTATCTGGAACATTAACTCATTTGACCAGTGGGGTGTGGAGCTCGGCAAAAAGCTGGCAGACAGAATCTATCCCGCGCTAGCAACAGATCAGTCTCTCGGCACCAACGAACAAAGCAAAATCAGTCAAGAACTCATAAATCACATAAAATATTCAGGCTAAGAGTATTCAGGGGACAACAATGAGCGAACAGAAACGCTATCCAGTACCTGCGGCGATGCAGTCACGAACCTTGATGAACGACGCTGACTACAAGCGTCTGTACGCCGAATCTATAAATGACACCGACAACTTTTGGGATGCTCGCGGCAAGGAGTTCATAGACTGGTACTCACCCTGGAACAAAGTCCACTCCGAAGACCTGCCGGCCGGCAACGTCAGTTGGTTCGAAGGTGCCACGCTCAACTTAAGCTACAACTGCATAGATCGACATCTGCCCGAACGAGCCAATCAAACAGCGATAATCTGGGAAGGCGACAGCCCATCTGAAGACTCAACAATCACCTATCAAGAGCTGCATAGCGAGGTCTGCAAACTCGCTAACGGTCTTCGCGCTCGTGGTGTAAAAAAGGGAGATCGGGTGTGCATCTATATGCCCATGATTCCCGAAGCCGCGTACGCCATGCTCGCTTGCGCTCGCGTCGGCGCGATACATTCTGTTGTCTTTGGCGGTTTCTCACCCCAGGCACTAAAGGATCGCATTCTAGACTCAGACTGCCAGGTAGTAATTACAGCAGACGAAGGGCTACGCGGCAGCAAGCCCGTGCCTTTGAAAGTAAACGCCGAGGAAGCGCTTGAAGGCTGCCCCAATGTCCACTCGGTAATTTGCGTCAAACGAACCGGGGCTTCTGTCCCCTGGAACTCCAAACGAGACATCTACTACCACGACCTGGTCGCAGACCAGAGCACTGACTGCGAACCCGAAGTAATGGATAGCGAAGACCCGCTGTTTATCCTTTACACCTCCGGATCAACCGGCAAACCAAAAGGCGTGCAGCACAGCACCGGTGGCTATGCGGTGTATGCCGCAATGACCCACAAATACGTATTCGACTACCAGGATGGCGATATCTATTGGTGTACCGCTGATGTCGGGTGGATTACAGGCCATACCTACATCGTCTACGGGCCACTCGCCAATGGTGCAACAACATTGATGTTCGAGGGCGTGCCTACATGGCCAGACGCCGGTCGCTGTTGGCAGGTGGTCGACAAACACCAGGTCAACATCTTCTATACCGCGCCCACCGCCCTGCGCTCTCTAATGGCCCAGGGTGATGAGCTAGTTAAGGCAACAAGCCGCAAGTCCCTGCATCTGCTCGGCACAGTGGGCGAACCCATAAACCCTGAGGCCTGGGAGTGGTACCACCGGGTGGTTGGCGAGGAGCGCTGCCCTATCGTCGACACCTGGTGGCAAACCGAAACGGGCGGCATCATGATCACGCCTCTACCGGGCGCAACCGAGCTCAAACCCGGTTCAGCCACGAGACCATTCTTTGGCGTTAAAACCGCACTGGTCGACACCGACGGCAAACTGATAGAAACCCAGGAGGCATCAGGCAATCTGGTGATTACCGGCAGCTGGCCTGGACAGATCCGCACCGTTTACGGCGATCACCAAAGAGTAGTAGATACCTACTATTCCACCTACAAGCCATACTATTTTACTGGCGATGGTGCACGACGCGACGAAGACGGTTATTACTGGATCACCGGGCGCGTCGATGACGTAATGAACATCTCCGGTCATCGAATGGGCACGGCCGAAGTAGAGAGCGCGCTCGTGTTGCACGAGTCAGTAGCTGAAGCCGCTGTAGTTGGCTTTCCGCACGAGATCAAGGGCGAAGGAATTTACGCCTACGTTACCCTAATGCAGGGTGATAACTCTGATCCAGAAACACTACGCAAAGAACTGGTTGCGATGGTTCGCAAAGAAATCGGCCCCATCGCCAACCCGGACTTTATTCAGTACGCACCCGGTTTGCCAAAAACCCGTTCAGGGAAAATCATGCGGCGCATCTTGCGAAAAATCGCCGCCAACGAGCTGGATAGCCTTGGCGACACTTCCACGCTAGCAGACCCGGCAGTTGTAGATGATCTGGTCGCCAATCGCGCCAACCAGACCCCACCAGGCTAGGGAACTATACCTTGACCGAAAAAACTGGCTCAAAGACTTGGGCACTCTACACAGGACTCGCATTCTTATTACTCGCCGTTCTGGGTTACCTGTTTCGCGGCGAGTTACTCGGCGGATTGATTGCCTGGCGAATCGGCCCCGACAAAGAATTCAGCGCACAGAGCGTTCCAACGCCTCCCGACTACAGCAACACCAACTTCTGGGCTGCTCTCCCAGACAAACCAAATCCCTCGCAGGATCGACCCGCTTTCGCAGATGGCGGCGCTCTAAACAGCCCGGTTACCTCAAAAAGCGATGCTGCTGGCAAGCAAACAACAAAGACTCCGGTGTTCTTTGTTCACCCCACCAGCTACTTTGGAAAAGCTAACTGGAACCAGACGCTCACCGACGAAGACGCTAACTGGATCGTGGACCAGCGCGTGCTACGGCATCAAGCGTCGGTATTCAACAGCTGCTGCACCGTGTACGCGCCGCGCTACCGGCAGGCCACCTTCTATTCCTTTATCGAGGATGGATCAAACGCTGAGCAAGCGCTTGCTCTTGCGTTCGACGACGTTAAGGCAGCCTTTGCGAATTTTGTGAGCCGTCTTCCGGCCGGCCAGCCGTTCATATTAGCCGGACATTCCCAGGGCACCCGCCACAGCGCCCAGCTACTGCGCGAGGTGATCGCTAACTCAGAATTGCAAGAGCGGCTGATTGCCGCCTACCTGATCGGCTTTTCGATCGGCGCTGACGACCTTGGTGGTGTTCCTGTATGCAGCGCCGCAGAGTCAACAGGCTGCGCCGTAGGCTGGAACAGCATTGAGGGTAATGGTCGGGGCATCTTTGCCAGTATCGATAATTTGCTGTGCGTAAATCCATTGAGCTGGAAAACAGACGGTGCTTACGCTCGACACGAAGGCAACGCTGGCGCCGTTGGTTATGCCGCCTACGGGCCGGCAAAAGAAGGTGAAGACGTAACTAGTATGGTATTGGAGCCCGGCGCAGCAGATGCGCATTGCAGGAACGGACAGCTATTTGTCCCAGAGCTCAAGACAGACTCCTTTCCACAACGCATGCAAGGCAACAGCATGCACGTGTACGATTACAGCCTGTTTCATATGAATATCAGAAACAATGCAATTAGGCGCGTTGCTGCCTTTACGGGCGCGCTATGACTGCGAACAATGAGATTTACTCTATGAAAGCCATTGTGCTCCTGTTTACAACTCTAGTTACCTGCACTGCCGCAGCAGACAGCTACGTTGCGCCCCGAGGGCCCGACGGTAAACCAGATCTAAACGGCGTGTGGCAAGTGCTAAACCGGGCCAACTACAATGTTGAGGCGCATGCAGCAAGCGCATCTCTTGCCATGGTTGAAGGCAACTTGGGTCCAGTACCGGCACCACCAATAGTTGCACTCGGCAGCGTGGGCTCGGTACCGGGCGGAGCTGGCGTGGTAGTGGAAGGCAGCATCCCCTATACCAAAGAAGCGCTCGCCAAAAAAAGAGACAACCAAAAGAACTGGCTCGAACTCGACCCCGAGATAAAATGCTATCTACCGGGAATTCCGCGCGCCAACTACATGCCTTATCCCTTTCAAATCGCCCAGAGTGAACAGGCGTTGCTGTTCTCGTACGAGTTTGCCGGTGCGGCGAGAAATATCTATCTCGAAGACCCCGGCGAAGCCCCCATCGATTCGTGGATGGGGCAGTCGTACGGATATTGGGAAGGTGACACCCTGGTCATCGAGGTGACTGGGCAAAATGATCAAACCTGGTTCGACCGCGCGGGCAATCACCACAGCGAGCAGCTAAAGGTGGTGGAGCGCTACACCCCAACCGGACCTGGCACGCTGAGCTATGAGGTGCAAATCGAAGATCCCGCCACGTTTACCGCACCCTGGAACATGTCCATGACACTGTATAAACGAATCGGAAAAGACGCCGAATTGCAGCAATTCAAATGCGTCGAGTTTGTTGAAGAACTATTTTACGGAAAGCTCAGGAAGGAATCCTGAATACTTAGGCGACCTCATCCCAACGCAAGCCGCGCAGCCGGATGATTCGATCTGCGTTTTTTTCACGCTCTTTTTCGCCACCTAAGTCTCTAGGGATATTGCCGCTGCCAGAGTCTTCTGCAAAAGGCTCTACGGCCAGCGAAAAACTCTGATCACCAACCGTCATTACGACGTCGTCGACAAGTTGCGCATCGCGCTCTAGTACGGCGGCGATTTCCGGGGCGAAACCAGACAGTTCCTGACCCACAAGTATTCCTGCCGGCGTCTGATACAGGCGGGCAAACGTATTGTTGCAATCCACGGCGGTGCCGAGGGCATTAACAACGACAATAGCTTCAGGCACTTTGGCCCGACGGCGTCGGTTTTTCATGAAATATGTCTCCACTTTCTCAACCTCCGCTTGCGCTAAGTCGGGCCATTGAGGCCGACCTGCCTTAGAAAAGGCGTAAAAAGCGCCAAACAAGAAGTAAAGAACAATCTGCGACCATAGCAATGCAAACCCGCGCAAACTGTGACGGCTGTCACTATCGCTCACCAGAAACGGATTAATCGTCGGGAGTAGTTGGTCTACCGCTTACGCAGATGCCAGACCTGCTCAGCAGGCCAGGCTCGCGACCAGTCGGCGCTCACGTAGTGCTCGTCACCGCTCGCAGATTCGGGTGCCTGCAACTCCTGGTACCGTTCAACGGCAAACCCCACGCGCTCGAACAGCTGCATCCAAGCAGAGACGGGCATGTTGAACTCAACCCCACCCGGGTCGATCTCTAGGTCGCGCCAGTCAAGTTTTTGCATGCCAAAATAAGGTCGATGCAGCGCTTCGTCGCAGCGAGCCCCACTGGCTGGCGCACACACCATCGCCAATGGATGGTTACCGAGAAATACAAGCTGGCCGCCGGGCACTAACAGTCGGTGCGCTTCAGGAAGCCACAGATTGGGGTCACACCAGATAGCCGCGCCGTATTCGCTAATCGCGAAGTCGAAACTGGCGTTCGGAAGAGGGACCGTTTCAGCGTTGCCGTGCAGCACCTCGAACGGTAGTTCGTGCTCCGCCATTAGCCGTCTTGCGGTCGCAAGCTGCTTCTCCGAATTGTCGATACCAACGGGCACCGCTCCGCGGCGGGCCATCCAGGCGCTGACGTAACCCGTACCGCAGCCCAGCTCAATAGTCCGCAGATTGCTCATGTCATCAGGCAACAGCTTTAGCTGCGCTTCTGGCAAACCCCAGATACCCCAAAACGGTTCTTGTGACGCCCAGCTACGCTCACCCGCCGCCACCCAGTTTTGAGCGGTGCTATCCCACAAGTCGCGATTCGCCTGCACATGATCCGGAAGCTCAGATTCTGACTCTGACGGACTCACTAGTCACCAACCCAGCGTGCAAGGCGTTGGATAAAGCTGGGGGTTTTGCCGTCAGCCTCTTCGCGGCGTGCCCCGGCCAAAATGCCGGGCATGGCGTAGTTGCCTTCATGGCAGGCGTACTCATAGATGCGCTCATCGCTCTTGCGTAAGGGCAGTTCGCCCTTCCACACTTCAGAGTAAACGCTGGGATCATCCATAAAAAATTCGTACTTGATTCCACGCTCACTCACCCGTGTGAAGCGCTCTGTAACCTTAAGCTCGGCACTTGCATAAACCAGATGCTTGGTTGATGCGCGAATGTTCTGACCAGGATGAAAATTGGTAGTTTCAACAACCAAAGTCTCACCTTCCCACCAGCCAATAGAATCACCCAACCACTTCTGTACATGTGAAGGCGGGTGAGTGCTGTTCAGTCGCACTGTCCGCACATCGTGATTCATCTCAACCAGAATCAACACGTGGTCCGCGTTCTGCACTATCTGGTAGTTGTTGTTGTACAGCACCGGCAACATGGGTGGCCCCCCGGTAGACCCAAAACCAACGATGCAGCGTTCGCCCAGTGGCCGCTGCTCCGGACCGTCCATACGGGTGAGCTGCAGAAGGTCGCTGTAGCGTCTATAGGTCGACGTCCACTTGTACGGAATCTGGCCGTCCTCAGGCGAAACGATAATCGACGAACGATACTCGCCGTCGACCAGCGACAGGTTTGACCCTTCATCCATCCAGGCCGTGTTGTAACCGCCCGGGTCGTCCGACGCCGCAAGTTTGCCGTCTACCTTCTCTGGGTCATCGTAGCTTTCGTAAAACTCATCGCGCTGGGTAACCAGACGACGCGCTTGATCGGGTGTGAGCACCAGATCATCGACCTCGTCAGGACGCTCAAGTTGGGTATAGGTGGCGTTGGTCCAGGTGCCCTGCAGGTCGGGCTGACCATAGAAGGTTCGGCTCGCCCTGTATTCAGAGGGTTCAGAGGCAGAGGACGGCAAGTCCGCGGCCTCTGAGCCGAGAGCAATAGCCAATAGGCCAACAGGCAGCAGTAGGCTGCCAGATGTGAGGTTAAGCCTCAGCAGTTTCTTCCTGCTTGTAGTTAACCACTTCCTTCATCGACAGCTTGATGCGACCGCGGGCGTCGACATCCAACACAACAACATCCACCATCTGACCTTCTTCAAGGTAGTCAGTCACTTTTTCTACCCGCTCTTCAGCAATCTGAGAGATGTGCAGCAGGCCGTCCTTGCCTGGGATGATATTGATGAAAGCACCAAAGTCGACGATACGTTCCACTCGACCGTTGTAGATTCGGCCTACCTCGGCTTCTGCAGTGATCTCCTCGACTCGGTTCACAGCGGCACGCTTCGACTCTGGTGTTGAGGCGTAAATACGCACACTGCCATCGTCGTCGATATCAATCTCAGCGCCTGTTTCTTCAACAATAGAGCGGATGGTTGCGCCGCCTTTGCCGATGATGTCGCGGATCTTGTCAGGGTGGACCTTCAGAATGGTCATAGAAGGCGCATTCTCGTTAATCTCTGCACGAGATTCTCCGAGAACCTTGTTCATTTCGCCAAGGATATGCAGCCGAGCTTCGTTAGCCTGCTCAAGAGCGGCTTCCATAATCTCATCGGTAATGCCCTGGATCTTGATGTCCATCTGCAGCGCCGTTACCCCTTTTTGCGTACCGGCTACCTTGAAGTCCATATCGCCGAGATGATCTTCATCACCCAGGATATCAGTGAGAACCGCGTAACGATTGCCTTCTTTTACGAGTCCCATCGCCACACCGGCAACCGGTGCACCCATTGGCACACCCGCGTCCATCAGCGCAAGTGATGTACCGCAAACCGACGCCATAGAAGACGAACCGTTTGATTCAGTAATCTCAGACACTACACGCAGCGTGTAAGGAAACTCTTCACCATCGGGTAAGAGCGCCGCTACACCGCGACGTGCAAGTCGGCCATGGCCAATCTCGCGCCGCTTCGGACCACCCATAAAACCGGCTTCACCCACTGAGTAAGGAGGGAAGTTGTAGTGCAGCATGAACTGATCTTTTACAGTGCCTTCAAGGCCCTCTACCAGAGCAGAATCGCGCAGCGTACCCAGCGTTGCAACAACGATGGCCTGTGTCTCACCGCGGGTAAAGACAGCGGAACCGTGTGCTGAAGGCAGTGTGCCGACCTCAACCTTGATGCCACGAACCGTTCGCAGGTCACGTCCGTCAATGCGTGGCTCACCGTCGAGCACACGCTTGCGTACCAGCTCTTTCTCTACCTTACTGAACAAACCACCAACCTCGTCGGGGTCGTTGTCGGTACCTTCCATGGCGGCCATCAGCGCATCGCGGGCTTCGCCCACCTTAGCCTGACGCTCCATCTTGTCGGTAACCCGATACGCTGCGCCCAGGTCTGCCTCGACCTTACCTTTTACTTCGGAAAGCAATGCCTCGTTAACCGCCGTTTCCTGCCAATCCCAGCGTGGCTTGCCAACTTCTTGGGCCAGCGAGTTAATCGCATCAATCGCAACCTGCATCTCTTGATGACAGAACAGCACACCGCCGAGCATCTGGTCTTCGGTAAGCTCCTTAGCTTCAGATTCAACCATCAGTACGGCGTCTTTGGTGCCAGCGACAACCATGTTCAGCCCTGAAGTTTCGAGGGCCTCGTAGCTCGGGTTTAGCAAGTAGGCGCCGTCTTTGAAGCCAACACGGGCACAACCAATCGGCCCATCAAACGGGATGCCTGAAATCGCAAGCGCGGCGGATGCGCCAATCATCGCGATCACGTCAGCATCCATGTTGCGTTCGACAGACATCACAGTACAGATCACCTGCACTTCGTTCATGAAGCCTTTCGGAAACAGCGGACGGATAGGCCGATCGATTAGTCGCGATGTCAGCGTTTCTTTCTCAGTCGGTCGACCTTCTCGGCGGAAAAATCCGCCGGGGATCTTACCTGCTGCGTAAGTCTTTTCCTGGTAGTTAACCGTTAACGGAAAGAACGGTTGTCCGGGACGAACGCTCTTGTTACCAACAACGGTACAAAGCACGATCGTGCGCCCCATAGAGGCCATGACTGCACCAGTGGCCTGGCGAGCAATGCCGCCGGTTTCGAGCACTACAGTGTGATCGCCGTATTGAAATTCTCTTTTTACTATATTCACTTTCTTTTCTTCCTAATTACGTCTTACGTCTTTGTGTGGGGTCTGTCCTAACGACTCTTTATCGTCGGAGACCCAGACGCTTGATGAGATCCGAGTATCGGTCTGCGTCCTTGTTTTTCAAATAATCCAGCAACTTCCTGCGGCGATTCACCATACGGATCAGCCCTCGACGAGAGTGATGATCTTTCTTGTGATCGCTGAAATGTTCTTGCAGTGAGTTGATATTGTGAGTGAGCAATGCAACCTGTACTTCGGGCGAACCGGTGTCGCCTTGATCACGTTTGTACTCGTCTACGATCTCGTTTTTCTTTTCGGCTGATAAGGCCATTATCTTCTCCAATCAATGTGCAATTGACCCGATTGTTAGCAACCATGCACACGTACAGTCGCTCGGGATACTCTATTCAGTCTTCAGTTAACCAGTCTTCTGGGGGCTACACGCCCATCATCCATGATTTCTCCGACGCCAATAAAGGCACCGCCGTCCTTACCTGTCTCTTCCATCAGTCGTACCCAGCCTTCGGTCGGCGCATGCGCCACTTGAACGGGCTGACCCTGACGAACATAAAATGAACTGTTGCTCGATAGCTGTACTTCCGGCCATTGGCTTACGGCGCTCGATACCGGCTTTAAGAATCCGTCGAGCCCACCCTGTTCTTTTGCCTGCTCGAGCTGCGCAATGCTCACAAGATCAGCTTCGTTAAAGGGTCCTGCCTGCAAACGCCGCAGCTCGATCACATGGCCGCCACAATTCAGCGCTTCGCCAAGATCTTCAGCGATGCTGCGGACGTAAGTGCCTTTAGAACAATGAATCTTGAGCAATAGAGTGTCCTGGGTCCGCTCGATGAGCTCATTTGAAAACACCGTAACTTGACGAGCCTCGCGTTCAACCTCTATGCCCTGGCGAGCAAGCTTATAAAGGGGTTGGCCTTTGTGCTTAAGCGCCGAAAACATAGAAGGAATCTGGCTAATCTCGCCGCGAAACGCATCCAGCTCGCGCTCAAGGTGCGCATCGGTGAGCTCCGGCACGGGCCGCTCAGAAACAATATCGCCCTCTGAATCGCCGCTGGCAGTGGCCACACCCAACTTGATGCGCGCGAGGTAAATCTTGTCTGAACTCAAAAGGTACTGAGAAAACTTGGTCGCCTCGCCAAAGCACAGGGGCAAAACACCTGTGGCCAGAGGGTCGAGACTACCGGTATGACCTACTTTACGAGCCCCATACAAACGCTTGGCAAACTGCACAACATCGTTTGAGCTTGACCCTGCTTCCTTATCGACAATGAGAATGCCGGAAACGTTACGCCCGCGATTCCTTTTTTTCACTACAAGGAACCCTCCTGATTCGCCGCATCCTCATCCACCGCTTTACGAATAAGCGCATCAAGTATGGGTGCCTCGTCGGCAACCTTGTCGTAATGGAACCTTGGCTTTGGCGTCGTCCGCATGCTGTGTCGCTTGGCAAGCGTCGAGCGGAAAAAACCGGCTGCGCCATTTAGCGCTTTTACGAGTTCCTCTTTCTCCTCATCGGTATTGGTATTAAACGACGACACATACACTTCTGCGTAAGACAGATCGCGGGAAACCTTCACATCATTGACGCTAACAAACGAAACCCGTGGATCACGCATATCCACGCGAATAATCTCAGCCAGCTCATCGCGAACGAAGTCGGCTACACGTATTTCACGGCTTGATTCTCGTTTCTGCACGCAGTGATTGGCAGGCTGGGCTTACGCCAGCTTGCGGGCTACCTCGTTAGTTTCGAACACTTCGATTTGATCGCCCGCTTTGACATCGGTGTAATTCTTTACACCAATACCGCACTCAGTGCCGCTACGAACTTCATTAACGTCATCTTTAAAGCGTCGTAAAGACTCAAGCTCACCCTCGTAAATCACCACATTGTCGCGTAGCACGCGAATCTTCTTGCTGCGGAACACCGTACCTTCGGTAACCATACAGCCCGCGATCTGACCAAACTTCGGCGAGCGGAATACGTCACGAACCTCGGCGATGCCCACAATCTCTTCGCGAATCTCTGGCGACAGCATGCCCGACAGAACGCTCTTAATGTCATCAAGCAGTTCATAGATCACGCTGTAGTAGCGCAGATCCATACCTTCACGCTCGATGAGCTTCTTGGCAGAACCATCGGCGCGTACGTTAAAGCCAAAGATAGCGGCACCATAGGTCAGCGCCATCGTGGCATCTGATTCGGTAATACCGCCAACGCCAGAACCAAGCACCTGTACGGTAACCTCATCATTACCAATATCAGCTGCAGCCTGCAGAATCGCTTCAAGTGAACCGCGCACATCGGCCTTAATCACAAGCTTAAGAACGCGCTTCTCACCCTCTTTCATATTCGCAAACATGTTGTCGAGCTTTGCGGCTTGCTGTTGCGCCTGGCGTTGCTCCGTCATCTTGTCTTGACGGAACTCCGCAAGCTCACGCGCCTGACGTTCATCGGTAACCACGCCAAAGTCATCACCGGCACCCGGTGTCCCGTTGAGGCCAAGCACCTCAACCGGCGTCGACGGACCGGCTTCTGCCACCTGATCGCCCTTGTCGTCGATCATGGCGCGAACACGGCCGTGATATTCGCCAGCAAGAACAATATCGCCGCGCTTCAGAGTGCCATTTTGAACAAGCACAGTAGCCACCGGTCCACGACCTCGGTCGAGACTAGATTCAATAACGACACCGCGGCCCGGGGCATCCGGAACAGCCTTAAGTTCAAGTAACTCAGCCTGTAGAAGCACCGCTTCAAGCAGGGTATCAATACCGTCACCCGTGATCGCGCTCACGGGCACAAACTGGGTATCACCGCCCCAATCCTCTGGAATCACTTCGTGCGCTGATAGCTCGTTTTTAACACGCTCAGCGTCCGCACCTTCCAGGTCCATCTTGTTTACGGCAACCACCATAGGCACGCCTGCCGCTTTGGCATGCTGCACTGCCTCAGCCGTTTGCGGCATCACGCCATCGTCGGCCGCGACCACAAGAATCACCACATCTGTAGATTTTGCACCACGAGCCCGCATGGCGGTAAACGCTGCGTGACCTGGCGTATCGATGAAACTGATCCGCCCCTGAGGAATGGTGACGTTATACGCGCCAATGTGCTGCGTAATACCGCCGGCCTCACCAGAAGTAACCCGAGCCTTGCGAATGTAGTCGAGCAGGGAAGTCTTACCGTGATCAACATGACCCATGACGGTAACTACGGGAGAACGTGGATGCTCATCCCCTTCAACCTTAAGCTGCTCCTGCAGCGCTTCCTCTATGGCATCGTCAGATACAAGTTTAACTTCGTGGCCCATCTCTTCGATGACCAGCGTTGCGGTGTCCTGATCAAGAACCTGATTGATGGTGGCCATAACGCCAAGGCCCATCAGCACCTTGATCACTTCACCGGCTTTGATCGACATCCGTTGGGCCAGTTCGCCCACGGTGATCACCTCACCAAGTTCAACTTCCAGCTTTTTAAACTCAGTGGGTTTCTCAAAATCACCACCCTGCATCTCAACATGGACAGTGGTCGCCCGGCGCTTCGTGCGGCGCTTATCGCCCTTAAGAGACAATTCACGACGACCTCCGCGACCTCCGCGTGCGCCACCTCGATCATTGCCACCCCGCCGAGATTTATCTTTGCCTGCACCTCGACGACCGCCTTTCTCGGCAGCCTGGGCTTCGGCCTGTGCTTTAGCCGCCTGATCAGCAAGAGACTCTTTAGGCTCCGCAGCTTCTGCCGCTTTGCGTTTACGCGCAGCTTCTTCCTCGAGAGCGCGAGCGCGTTCTTTTTCTTCACGGGCGCGCGCAACGCTTTCTTTACGTGATTCTTCTTCGCGCTTCGAGCGTTCTGATGCAGCGATTCGAGAATTCTCGATCTCGCGGTTTCGGGCTCGTTCTTGTTCAAGCGCACTAAGCGGGGCAGAGGTTTCCTCTGGCGCGGGCTCAGCCGCAGCTTCTGCCACTACCTCTGGCTCAACCTCCGGAACGGGTTCAGGCACAACTTCTGGAGCTTCGGTTTCCTCAACAACAGGTTCTACAGGCGGCGCTTCGGCAGCCACTTCCTCCGCCACTTCTGCAACTGCAACCGCCACTTCTTCTTCAACCGGCGCGGGTGCTTCAGCTTCAGTTTTTTTAACGTAGGTGCGCTTACGACGAACCTCAACGTTCACCGAACGACCACCCCGACCAGGACTGGTTTTCAGTGTGTTCGTCTTCTTGCGCTTCATCGTGAACGGCTTTGGCTTGGACTCAGCTTCGCCACCGCGGGACTCACGCAACCAATCGAGAAGAGTTTTCTTCTCGGCATCGGTTACTGTGTCATCCTCGTGAGTGTGAGGCAGACCTGCGTCCTTCATCTGCGATAGCAGACGCTCAACCGGCGCACCAACTGTCTCTGCGAGTTGTTTTACCGTTTGTTCCGACATTCTCTACCTCTTACCTGCCGCAATTAGGCGGCAGTCTCCTCGGTTTCAGCATCATCATTTTCAAACCAGGGCGCACGCGCTGTCATAATCAGTGCGGCGGCCTTTTCTTCGCCCAGCTCTTCTTCAATGTCGAGTAGGTCGGGAACACCCAGATCCGCAAGATCTTCCATGGTGACCACTTCATTGGACGCAAGCTTAAACGCAAGCTCCCTCTCCATACCTTCCATGTTCAGCAGATCATCGGCGGGCTGAACATCGCCCAGCGCTTCTTCAGACGCCAGGTCACGAGTGAGAATTGCGTCTTTTGCACGATTTCTAAGCTCTTCAACAATCTCATCGTCGAAGCCTTCTATCGCGAGCAGTTCTTCAACCGGCACGTAAGCCACCTCATCAACGGTGGTAAAGCCCTCTTCTACCAATACGCCCGCCATGTCTTCGTCGACAGACAGATTTTCCATAAAGGCAGCGACATAGGTTTTAGATTCTTCTTCTTGCTTAGATATCGCATCTTCTTCGGTCATGATGTTGAGCTTCCAGCCCGTGAGGTCACTGGCAAGCCTCACGTTCTGACCGCCGCGACCGATGGCCTGAGCAAGATTGTCTTCGCTAACAGCGATGTCCATTTCATGCGTATCTTCGTCGAGCATGATGGACTCAACTTCAGCCGGCGCCATCGCGTTAATCGCAAGCTGCGCTGGGTTCTCATCCCAAGGCACAATATCGATACGTTCGCCGGCCAATTCGCCCGACACTGCCTGTACACGCGAGCCGCGCATACCAACGCACGCACCAACGGGATCGATACGCCCATCGTTGGTAAACACTGCAATCTTCGCGCGCGAACCCGGGTCTCGGGCAGCACCACGTATTTCGATAATGTCCTCAGAAATTTCTGGGACTTCGACCTTAAAGAGCTCTATCAACATGTCTGGGGACGTGCGAGTAAGCAGTAGCTGCGGTCCGCGAGCCTCTGGCTGAATTTCTTTTAGAAGCGCGCGCAGTCGGTCGCCTATACGGAAGGTCTCACGCGGAATCAGTGCATCGCGCAGCAAAATAGCTTCGGCGTTATTGCCTAAATCTACAATCACCGTATCGCGCCCGGTCTTCTTCACCGTTCCACTCACCAGCGTATTCAGCTTGGGGGTGTACTCCTCAACCACCATCGCTCGCTCGGCTTCGCGCACTTTCTGCACAATTACCTGCTTAGCGGTTTGCGCTGCAATACGCCCGAAATCAACAGATTCAACGGGAATCTCGTGGTAATCACCAAGCTTAAGCGACTCGTCTTTCTCTTCAGCCTGGTCAACGGTCAAATTGGCTTCAGAATTAAACTCTTCTACCTCGAGAATGTTGACTACTTCCCAGGTGCGATAGGTTTCGTAATCACCAGATTCGCGATCAATAGCAACGCGAAACTCAGCCTCTTCGCCATATTTCTTTTTTGTGGCTGTCGCTAAAGCGAGTTCGATAGCACCAAAGATGACTTCTTTGGGCACACCTTTCTCGTGAGCGACGGTTTCTACCACTAACAGTACTTCTTTACCGTTCATGCGCTTTTTTCCGGTTGGCGACTTGCTTTTCCCTTCTTGGATCGCAAGTCCGACTCATCAAACGTGGGCACTACACGTGCCTTCTGTATTGTTTCAATGGGAAGCAAAAATTCCTCCCCATCGATCTGAATGATCGCTTCGTTGTCTTCTACGCCAACAAGGTGACCAACAAATTTCTTTCTTCCTTCAAACGGGTAGTTCAGCCGTACGTCCAGCTGTTCACCCACCACCTGCGAATATTGCTCCGTTCGAAACAGCTCGCGATCGAGACCCGGCGAACTAACCTCAAGCGTGTATTCGCCGTTTATCGTCTCTTCGATATCGAGTAACTCACCCACCTGACGCGACACTTTTTCGCAATCGTCAATAGTAACGCCGGCCTGTGATTCTTCGGCTTCGATAACCGAGTCAGTCGGACGCTCAATGTAGATTCGCAATACTGAATGCTTGCCCTGAGACAAATAGCTCACGCCCCAAACACGGCAGCCAATCGCCAGCACTGCGGGCTCAACAAGTTCTTCGATTTGTCGCTCGCGGCGATTCAAACTATCCCTTCTCCAAAATCAAAAAATCCAAACAAGCTCTAAACTTCAAAGTCAGAAAAGCACCGCGCGAAAAATTCGCACAGTGCGCTTTTACATCGGCGGCAAAACTAATGCCCCAGACTGGATTTCTCTCCAAAAAACCGGGCGCTTACCCCAGTCAATAGCGGGCGCCCTACCGATGCGGTGAGCCACCCAAAACACGTTTGCTACAACGCATTTCGACGTGAGTGGTCCAACGGCCAAGGACCGCGTCCGACATCACGTTTATGTTGTCAGCGACGATTAAGGCCTAAAAAGCATGGCCCAAACCATC
Organism: uncultured Pseudomonadales bacterium; assembly: GCA_964519335.1. Taxonomy (GTDB): domain Bacteria; phylum Pseudomonadota; class Gammaproteobacteria; order Pseudomonadales; family Azotimanducaceae; genus JALZVT01. The sequence continues at coordinate 84,837 of CAZFIA010000001.1, read as the reverse complement.
TAAACACGTCCTTCAAGAAGCCCCTCTCTCCGTGAGTCAGGGACCTTTAAGAACTTGGTAGCGGGGGCAGGATTTGAACCCACGACCTTCGGGTTATGAGCCCGACGAGCTACCAGACTGCTCCACCCCGCATCAGCGAAGGCGGAGTATACAGCTATGAAGGGGGGAGGCAATAGTTCGCTGGGCTGCGGGTTTTTAGGGTTTTCCGGGATTTTGAGGTGGGTTCAGATGGGTTGGGGGTGCCCGCCGGAACTGCGGGGAGGCCCCGCTTTACGTTCCTCTGGGCACCCCCAACCCATCTGAACCCACCTCAAAATCCACCAAGCGCAACGCCCGCAGCCCAGCAAACCATTGCCCCCCTTCGGCGGAGATTTGGAAGGCGCTTCCACCTTCGTCGACAAACCCAAAAGTAAGTCCTCCCCAGTCCCCACTGAGGAACCCCAACTAAACACCCGTAAACCCCACCAACCAAGCGCACACCAAAACCTAAAAAGCGCAGGCCCCACACTTTCCATCTGGCTCATCGATTGGGGCCTGGGGGGGTGGCTGAGGCTGGGGTATGCCCAGAGGAACATAAAGCCGGTCCTCCGGCAGTTCCGGCGGGCATACCCCAGCCTCAGCCACCCACCACGACGCCGAAACGAAAATCAAGAAAGTTATGGTGCCGAAGGCGAGACTCGAACTCGCACGCCCGTAAGAGCACTACCCCCTCAAGGTAGCGTGTCTACCAATTCCACCACTTCGGCAAGAAGCGTTGCGGGCCGTACGCCGGCCGCAGAATGGCCCGTTATAACGTCGACTTGAGGGGTCTAAACGTCCGGGATATCGGAATCTACCGATTCCAACTCGTCAGTCAACTCTGAGGCGTCAATTTCAAGGTCTGCGGGTAGCTCTGCATCGAGCCCGTCACCGGAGGGCAGATCACTTTCAACGCTATCAATCACCGAATCTAGCGCGCTATCGGAAGCGCTCGGAGCCTCAGCGGACACATCCGGTGTATCCCCCGCATCGGTGTCAGAAAGGCCCGATAATGGCGCTGTGACCTGAGGAATTCCAAGCTCCGACAGCGTTCCTGCCCGCTCTTTGGCGGTGTAGGCCAAACCAAAAGCGATGACAAAAAAGCCGACGGCAAGCCAGGTTGTCATTTTGACAAGAAAAGAAGCAGAGCCAGCGCTGCCGAACACGGTGCCAGAACCGCCGCCGCCAAAGGCCGCTCCCGCGTCTGCACCCTTACCTTGCTGAATGAGCACCAGCACAGCCAGCGCAATAGCGTCTGCTACCAGCAGCGCCAGGAGTATGTTCTCCAGGGTATTCAGATCAATGTTCACAGATTCACGCTCACAGATTCGTGTTCAGAGCAGAGGACTTTGACGCCTCAGCTAAGCGAAACGGGGCCGCAGACTACCCAACTGCCCGCGCTATCGCCACAAATTTTTCGACCTTGAGGGACGCCCCACCAACCAAACCCCCGTCGATATCGTCTTCTCGCAGAAGCTCTGCTGCCGTTTCCGGGGTCATGCTGCCGCCGTAGAGAATTCGGGTCGATTGCGCCAGATCAGAATCCCTCGCCGCAAGAGATTCCCGGATCAACGCGTGCATCTCTTGCGCTTGATCCGGGGTTGCGGTTTCGCCAGTACCAATCGCCCAAACCGGTTCGTACGCAATCATGCCATTCACAAGCCAATTCAGACCCACCGTATCGAGCACGTCATCGAGCTGGCCAAGAACAATAGCACCCGCTTGTCCGGCACGACGCTGCTCAATCGTCTCGCCCAGACACAGCACTGGCGACAAGCCAGCGCGCGCAGCGGCCGCCACTTTGGCTGCGGTATCGGCATTGGTTTCTCCAAACAGCGATCGGCGTTCGGAGTGCCCAACCAAACACCAGCCTACTCCGAGATCAGCAATCATCTCGGCGGCAAGCTCGCCGGTATAGGCGCCGCTAACTTCGGCGTGAATATTTTGCACGCCAATTGCAACCTGCGAGGGTAGATGGGTCTGAGCAGTAGACAGATGCAGTGCGGGTGGGAAGATCAGCAGTTCAGGTTTAACCGGGCTTTCGAGTTCGCGGGTTAGATCTGCGGCAAATTCTTTTATGAACGCGGTTGAGCCGTTCATTTTCCAGTTGCCAGCAATTGTAGTGTGGCGCGAAGACTCGGACATGGGGTGTACCTGCGAAGGGGCTGGAGGTTGCCCCGAGTTTAGTGGACTCGGGACACCGCAGGAAGTGAAGACCTATTGGGCGGAGGATACCGCACCGACGGCGATCAATACTTAATCGGCCGCGGCGGATACCGCGGCTGGACCCCGCCGACGCGCAGCAGACTCTACGTCCTCAACCAGGCGGTCGGTATAGGTGGCGACTTCGTGGAGGTCTTCGCCCTCTACCATCACCCGTACCACGGGCTCAGTACCGGAGGGACGCAGCAGCACTCGGCCGCGCTCACCCATTTCAGATTCGACAGAGCGAACCGCAGCCAAAACGTCGTCACATGCAGCCACTTCTTTAGGGGAAGGGACCGAAACGTTTTTCATTACCTGAGGCATCTTGTTCATGCCAGATTTGAGATCGGCAAGACTCCGCCCGCTTTGAATCATGGGCAGCAGGACCTGCAGCGCGGCAACGATGCCATCACCCGTAGTGCCCACATCGAGGCAAATGATGTGCCCAGAGCTTTCACCACCCAACTTCCAGCCGCGGCTGGAAAGAGCTTCTTTAACATAGCGATCGCCTACGGCTGCACGCACAAAAGGAATGTCTCTGGCTTTGAAGGCCTGCTCTACGCCCAGATTACTCATCACGGTGCCAACAACACCGCCATCAAGCGATTTGGTGTCGGCGCGGTGGGTAGCAATAATAAACAGCAATTCATCGCCATCTACGATCTGGCCTGTGTGATCGACCATGGCAACACGGTCGCCATCGCCATCGAATGCAATGCCGATGTCAGCCCGCAGCTCAAGCACTTTTGCCGCCAGCGTCTCTGGTGCGGTCGAGCCAACACCATCGTTAATATTGCGGCCATCGGGTTCGTTGCCAATGGTAAAAACGTCAGCACCCAGTTCTTCAAAAACGCCAGGTGCAACGTCGTAGGTAGCGCCGTGAGCACAATCAAGTACAACCCGCAGGCCTTTCAGGCGCACGCTGCGATCGATCGTGGCTTTACAAAATTCTATGTAGCGACCGCGAGCATCTTCCATTCGTTCGGCCCGACCCAACTGGTCAGACGAAACACACTTCATCTCGCGATCAAGCTCAGCTTCTATCGCAAGTTCCGTTTCATCAGGCAACTTGTTTCCAGAGCCATCAAAAAATTTAATGCCGTTGTCATAGTAAGGATTGTGCGAGGCAGAAATAACGATGCCAGCATCTGCGCGTAAGGTGCGTGTCAGGTAAGCAACCGCAGGTGTTGGCATAGGGCCCAACAGAGACACATCGGCACCAGCAGAAGACAGTCCAGCTTCGAGCACCGACTCAATCATATAGCCCGAGATACGCGTATCTTTACCGATGAGTACCTTGCCTTTACCGCTGCCGGAAAAGACTCGGCCTACAGCCCACCCGAGGCGCAAACAAAATTCAGGTGTAATAGGCGGTTTGCCTACAGGGCCCCGTACGCCGTCGGTACCAAAGTATTTGCGTTGGCTAGTCATAAGTTTTTCCCACTTCGGCTTGAGCCTATACCGAACAAGCCCTGTGTGCCTGCCCAGCAACGCCCTGTTCACACAATCGTTGCAACAATTTGAGTTTGTGATCGAGAGTCTTTTCCAACCCAAACTCTGGGCTGAGTGCGATACACCCGTGGACAATCCCCGCTGCTCGACACCTCCGCACCCGGTCTGCCAGGAACTCTCGTACCTTCTTAACTCTTTAAGAGGCACGTCCCTGTAGAACGGTTGCTCTTGCATCGTACGAGGTTGTCTCAGCAAAGGCTTTAGCCCAAGCGTGAGGCAAACCGCCGCATCGCTCTCGATCACAATGTCGACCGTCCACCCGGGGTTACCCCGGTAGGCGACCAGAAACTACTGGTATCGACACCAACAATCGTATCGAGCCTGCCGAAGGCTTCAACGACAGGCATCACACACCTGTCTTCCCGTGGGCCTCTATGCAAGAACTGCGTGCAAGAAACGTGCACACAGCCCAGAGTTAAGGTGTTCTCAGGTTTCTTCCGCTGGACCACCGATGGGTCCTGGACCAGAATCGGGCTTACCCTCTTCACTGTCCGCGTCGTCGGTGGAAGATCCACCTACAGATGGGCCACCAAAATCACCGCCGCTGTCTTCCGGAGCACGCGGCTTCGCGCCGGCCATAATGTCATCGAGTTGGCTCGAGTTAAGCGTCTCGTATTCCATGAGCGCATCACTCATCGAATGCAGCTTGTCGAGGTTGTCATGCAGTATTTTTTCGGCCGTGTTGTAGCATTCATCGATAATGCTGCGCACTTCGGCATCAATTTTGGCCGCCGTCTGATTTGAAACACTCAGCGCCTTAGAGCCTGCTGACATTCCGAGGAAAGGTTCACCCTCGTCTTCATCATAAAGCAGCGGTCCGAGGTCTTCAGACAAGCCCCATTTGGTAACCATATTTCGCGCAAGCTGCGTCGCCTGCTTGATGTCGTTAGATGCGCCCGTAGTAACACCATCTTTGCCCAGAATAATTTCTTCGGCGATGCGACCGCCAAACGCTGAACAGATACGACCAATAATGTGTTCACGGCTGTAGCTGTAGCGATCGTCTTCCGGCAGATACATGGTGAGACCCAACGCCCGGCCACGCGGAATAATGGTGACTTTGTACACCGGGTCGTGATCCGGCATTAACCGACCCACAATGGCGTGGCCAGCTTCGTGATAGGCGGTATTGCGCTTTTCCTTTTCGGACATCACCATCGATTTGCGCTCGGCGCCCATCATGATCTTGTCTTTTGCCTTCTCAAACTCTTCCATCTCAACCAGGCGCTTGTTGGCTCGCGCGGCGAACAGAGCGGCTTCGTTTACGATATTCGCAAGGTCTGCGCCAGAGAATCCGGGCGTCCCGCGAGCAATAATGCTGGCATCTACGTCGTCGCCCATAGGCACTTTGCGCATGTGCACTTTCAAGATTTGTTCGCGACCCCGGATGTCGGGTAAACCAACAACCACCTGACGGTCAAAACGACCAGGGCGCAATAGCGCAGGGTCGAGCACGTCTGGTCGGTTGGTTGCGGCGATTACAATGATGCCGTCGTTGGCCTCAAAGCCATCCATCTCTACAAGTAACTGGTTAAGAGTTTGTTCGCGTTCGTCGTGCCCGCCGCCAAGGCCTGCACCACGATGCCGACCTACTGCATCAATCTCGTCGATAAAGATAATGCAGGGGGCCTGCTTTTTGGCTTGCTCAAACATGTCGCGGACGCGGGATGCGCCAACACCCACAAACATCTCGACAAAATCAGAACCAGAAATAGAGAAGAAAGGTACCTTGGCCTCACCGGCTATCGCCTTGGCAAGCAGCGTTTTACCCGTACCGGGTTGACCAGACATCAGAATGCCGCGCGGGATTCGTCCGCCAAGGCGCTGGAACTTCGACGGATCGCGCAGGAATTCAACGAGCTCCTGAACGTCTTCTTTTGCCTCATCGACGCCAGCAACGTCAGCAAAGGTGGTCTTAATTTGATCTTCTGAAAGCAACCGGGCTTTCGACTTGCCGAATGCCATCGGCCCGCCGCGGCCGCCACCGCCGCCCTGCATCTGCCGCATAAACAGCATGAAGACCGCGATAATAATGAGAATTGGGAAGCTGGCGATCAGGAGTTGGGTTAGAAGGCTCGGCTCCTCGGGGAGTTTGCCTTTAATCTGCACATTTGAATTGTACAGATCGTCAATCAACTTGTTATCTGGCAACGCCGGCGGCCGAACGACCTGGAACCGCTCGCCACCCTTGCGCTCGCCGATGATGAGGTTCGGCTCGATCTCAACGGCTGAAATTCGTTCAGATCGCACTTCGCCCAGAAACTCGGAGTAACTGAGCGTATCGGGCTCTTTTTTCACGCTGAAGTTCTGGAAAACCGTCAACAAAACTACCGCAATTACCAGCCATACCAGCAGGTTTTTTCCCATATCATTCAAGAGCTTTTTCCTCTTGCCTCTATAACGTTGAGTGCATACATCCAGTTAGAGCCCTGACCGCCTCTTCGGTTCAAGTCCAGGCGATTAGATTGCCAGTGAGATAGTCCTTAGCACTATACCATCCCTTAGCTAGTGGGCTGTGAGCCGGGCCCGCTAAACGGCCGTTTGGCCGCTATGAGCGGCCTAACCCTGCCTGAGCGCAAACTGGCAGAGCGCAAATACTTCGCGCGAGTCAGATCGAGACGCCTTGGGCTTTACCAGCTGACATTTCTTGAAGTGTAGTCGCTGATCAGCCAGCCAATCGTCTACACCTTCACCTTGAAACATCTTTACCACGAGATGACCACCGCGTTTCAGGTAGTTCGATGCGTTCTCAGCGGCAAGATCTGCAAGGTGCATCGCAGCCGCCTGATCAGCGACCCTCACACCAGATATATTGGGGGCCATGTCCGAGATTACAAGGTCACAGGCGGGCTCGCCGCCGGTGGCATCACCAAGCGCTTGTGCGATTTTGGCATCAATCTCGGCTGTGCCCGCCTCACCCTCGATCAGAGTGACAAGGCCAGGCGCAGTCACGGGCCGAAAGTCGACTGCAACCACCCGCCCGGTGTCTTTTTTACCGGCCACCTGATCGGCCACATAGCGCGTCCAGCCACCGGGCGCGGCACCCAGCTCAAGCACAATCATGCCCGGCCGAAACAACCGAAATCGCTGATCCAACTGCTCAAGTTTGAAGTGAGCACGCGACACCAGGCCTTCGCTCGCCGCCCGGCGTGCAAAAACGTCTTTCTTTTGTCGCATCATCCACTGATTAGAACTTTTGGTGCGCTTGGCCATAAGGCGTAAGTTGCCGTATCGATTAGTTTGCGAGATTCACGGACAATAGCCCCATGTTAGACCCTCAATTGCGCAAACGCTTGCGCGCCATTGCTCACCATCTGGACCCCATCGTAAGCATCGGCGATGGCGGCGTTTCCTCAGGCGTGATCGATGAGACCAATCGCGCGCTGCGCGACCACGAGTTAATCAAAGCAAAACTACACAGCGAAGATCGTGACGCACGCAAATCTCTCGGCGATGCCCTGTGCGAAGAGACTGGCGCTCAGGTGGTGCAGCGCATTGGCAAAACCCTGGTGCTTTATCGCAGCAATCCAGACGCTAACCCCAAATTATCGAACGTGCAGCGCCACTCTTAGTAACAAGAGTAGTAACAAGAG
>CAZFIA010000001.1:63579-77409 GCA_964519335.1 uncultured Pseudomonadales bacterium | reverse complement strand
GCTAAAGATATTTGACCGCGTCTATTTCGTACTCGATCTCACCATTGGGCGTTTGAACAGTAACAACATCGCCGCAAGCTTTGCCGATAAGCGCTCGCGCTACCGGTGACATCACCGAAATCTTGTTGTTTTTAATGTCCGCCTCATCTTCACCTACAATCTTGTAGGTGATGTTGGATTCATCGTCTAGATTGAGCAAATCAACCGTAACGCCAAAGATAACCTTGTCGCTTTGTGGCACTTTGGACAGGTCGATCACCTGCGCGTCCGCCAGCTTGCCTTCGATCTCGGTGATACGACCTTCCGCAAAGCTCTGCTGCTCACGCGCCGCATGATATTCAGCATTCTCCTTAAGATCACCGTGCTCCCGCGCCTCGGCAATCGCCTGAATAATGCGCGGACGATCCTCGCTCTTTAGTCGCTGCAGTTCTTCGCGAAGGGCGCTCTCGCCCTCTACTGTCATTGGTATAGCCACTGAAAGTCTCTGTTTAAATCGAGTGTAACGATTGCAACCGGCGTACGGTACTCGCGTTCTTATAGCGTAGCGCTATGGTAATCGCTTCGCCACCCGTAAGCGTTGTGGTGTAACACACCTTGTGCTGTAGCGCGAGGCGACGAATGATCGCCGAGTCGGCAATCGCCTTGCGACCTTCGGTCGTGTTGATGATCAAATCAATACGCTTGTTCTTCACAAGATCCGAAATATCGGGGCGCCCTTCCGTGACCTTGTTGACGATTTCTACCTCAATGCCGGAGTCACGCAACACGGCCGCCGTGCCTCTCGTCGCCACCAGCTCAAAGCCCTGTTCGATCAGGCTCAAAGCCACCCGCGACACGCCCGGTTTATCTGAGTTTTTGACACTGATGAGCGCCCGCCCGCCATCTGGCAGGACATCGCCAGCACCAAGAGAAGCCTTGGCAAAGGCCTCACCAAAGGTGTCGCCCACGCCCATCACCTCGCCTGTAGATTTCATCTCAGGGCCAAGAATAGGATCGACCCCCTGAAACTTTGCAAACGGAAAGACTGATTCTTTCACGCTAACGTGTTCCGGAATGATTTCCTCGGTAAATCCCTGATCTGCTAGTGTTTTCCCCGCCATGCAGCGCGCCGCTACCTTCGCCAAAGAAGTGCCGATGCATTTGGAGACAAAGGGCACCGTACGAGAGGCTCTTGGGTTCACCTCAAGCACATAGATCTTGTTGTCTTGCACGGCAAGCTGCACATTCATAAGCCCAATAACCTTGAGCTCTACCGCCATGGCAATTACCTGGCGCCGGATCTCATCTTGAATGTCGTCGGTGAGCGTGTACGCAGGCAGCGAACAAGCGCTGTCGCCAGAGTGCACACCCGCCTGTTCGATGTGCTGCATGATCGCGCCAATCACGACTTGCCTGCCATCCGAGATGGCATCGACATCTACCTCAACCGCCTGGTCGAGAAAGCGATCAAGCAATACGGGTGAAGAATTAGACACATCTACAGCGCTCATCATGTAGCGCGATAGCTCTTCGTCGGAATACACAATCTCCATGGCCCGGCCACCGAGTACATACGATGGCCGTACAACCAACGGATAACCGATCTCACCCGCCCCTTTCAAACCACTTTCGAGATCGGTTGCGGTCCGGTTATCGGGCTGCAACAGTTCTAGCTTGTTGAGCACTTCCTGAAACCTTTCTCGATCTTCCGCGCGGTCGATCGCATCGGCGCCGGTGCCAATAACCGGTACGCCATACGCCTCTAACGCCTCCACCAACTTCAGCGGGGTTTGTCCGCCAAACTGCACAATCATGCCCGTTGGCTTTTCAATATCGACAATCGCCAATACGTCTTCGAGGGTCACGGGCTCAAAGTAGAGCCGGTCGGAGGTATCGTAGTCGGTAGAGACCGTCTCAGGGTTGCAGTTAACCATGATGGTTTCATAGCCATCTTCGCGCATCGCGAGAGCCGCGTGAACGCAGCAATAGTCGAACTCAATGCCCTGTCCAATTCGATTAGGGCCACCACCAAGCACGACGATCTTCTTGCGATCAGTGGGTTCGGCTTCGCACTCTTCTTCGTAGGTAGAGTAGAGATACGCGGTTGATGATGGAAATTCTGCAGCGCAGGTGTCCACGCGCTTGAATACAGGGCGAATGTTGTGGGCTTGACGGGCCTCGCGCACTTGAAACTCATCTTCACCAAACAGTTCTGCTAACCGCAGATCAGAGAAGCCGCGCTGCTTGATGTCCATCCACTCCGCCGCACTAAGTGCTTTTGAATGGGTTGTGCGTAAGTTCGCCTCCCGCGCAACCAGGTCTTCGATTTGCACCAAAAACCACGGATCAATCTTGGTGTGCTGAAACACATCCTCAAGGGACATACCGTGTCTAAAAGCATCACCTACATACCAAAGGCGTTCCGGCCCCACATTCGCAATGTCACGAATAATGGTGCTGCGATCGGCATCCGCGTCCACAACTTCGTTAAAACCAGTCCGTCCGGTTTCAAGCCCGCGCATCGCTTTTTGTAACGACTCTTGAAAGGTGCGGCCAATCGCCATCACTTCGCCCACACTCTTCATCTGCGTCGTGAGCAGCGCCTCAGCTTGAGGAAACTTCTCGAACGTGAAGCGCGGAATCTTGGTGACCACGTAGTCGATGCTGGGTTCGAAGGAAGCCGGGGTTACTCCAGTAATGTCGTTCGACAGCTCATCAAGTGTGTAGCCCACGGCAAGCTTTGCCGCGACCTTGGCAATGGGAAAACCCGTGGCTTTAGACGCAAGCGCCGAAGATCGTGATACCCGCGGATTCATCTCGATCACTACAACGCGCCCGGTATCGGGACAAATTCCAAACTGCACATTAGAGCCACCGGTTTCTACACCAATCTCTCGCAGTACGGCGAGCGATGCGTTGCGCAGCTCCTGGTATTCCTTGTCGGTTAGCGTTTGCGCGGGCGCGACGGTGATACTGTCACCCGTGTGCACACCCATAGGATCAAAATTCTCGATGGCACAGACAATGATGCAGTTGTCCGCCTTGTCGCGGACCACCTCCATCTCAAACTCTTTCCAGCCAAGCAGCGATTCATCAATCAGCAACTCATTGGTGGGCGAAAGATCAAGGCCTCGCTCGCAGATCTCTTCAAACTCTTCACTGTTATAGGCAACGCCACCGCCACTACCCCCCATCGTAAAACTGGGTCTAATAACACACGGAAAGCCTAACGCCGCCTGTTTCTGCAGCGCCTCTTCCATGGAGTGCGCTATTGCAGAGCGTGGTGTTTCAAGACCAATGCGCTTCATCGCCCGATCAAAGCGCTCGCGGTCTTCTGCCTTGTCGATGGCGTCTTGATTCGCGCCAATCAGCTCAACGTTGAGTTCTTCGAGAACGCCCTCGCGCACCAAATCGAGCGCACAGTTGAGCGCGGTTTGGCCCCCCATGGTAGGTAACAGCGCCTCGGGCTTTTCTTTTCTAATGATCTGGGCAACCGTGCGCCATTCCACCGGCTCTATGTAGGTGGCATCCGCCATAGAAGGGTCGGTCATGATGGTCGCAGGGTTGGAGTTAACCAGCACCACCCGATAACCCTCATCGCGCAGCGCCTTGCAAGCTTGCGCTCCGGAGTAATCAAACTCGCAGGCCTGACCAATAACAATAGGTCCCGCACCGAGAATCATGATGGTTTTAAGGTCGGTGCGCCTTGGCATTAGTGCGCGGTCCCTGCCGCGCGCATCAGATCAATAAACTCATCAAACAAAGGCTGACAATCCTGTGGACCAGGGCTTGCTTCCGGGTGGCCCTGAAAACCGAAGGCAGGCCGGTCCGTTCGCTTGAGTCCCTGCAACGAGCCATCAAACAAAGACACGTGGGTTGTCTCCAAACAATTGGGCAAATCGTCAGCGGCTACCGCAAAACCATGGTTTTGGCTGGTTATCATCACCCGATCGGTGCGCAGATCTTTAACCGGATGATTGGCGCCATGATGACCATGCGGCATCTTTTCTGTCTTGGCACCGCTTGCGAGCGCCAATATCTGGTGACCAAGGCAGATTCCAAATACGGGCAGGTTCTGCTCCAACAATTCGCGCACAGCGTTGATTGCGTAGTCGCAAGGCTCAGGATCTCCCGGGCCATTCGATAGGAAAATGCCATCAGGTTTAAGCGCCAATACGTCACTGGCTTTGGTTTGTGCAGGCACTACAGTCAGTCGACAGCCGCGATCGGCAAGCAGCCTCAATATGTTGTGCTTCACGCCAAAGTCGTAAGCGACAACATGGAAATCCTGGGCGTTTGGCTCGGCATAGCCCTGGACAATGTCCCAGGACCCTTGCGTCCAGCCGCCGGTGTCTTGCCGCGTCACTACCTTGGCTAAATCCATGCCTGCAAGCCCCGGGAACTCCTGGGCCTTGGCTAACGCCTGCGCCTCATCAAGTTCGGAGGTCGACGAATCTGCCGCCAAAATACAGCCCGCTTGTGCCCCAGTTTCGCGGATGCGGCGGGTAAGGCGGCGGGTATCAATGCCCGCTATGCCCACCACTTTTTCTGCCGACATATAGTCTGGCAACGACTGTTGGTTGCGCCACGAACTGGCAATAAGCGGTACATCGCGAACAATAAGACCTGCGCCCCAAACACGATCCGACTCTATGTCTTCGCTGTTAGTGCCGGTATTGCCAATATGCGGATAAGTGAGGGTAACCAGCTGCTGGGCGTAACTGGGGTCGGTGAGGATTTCCTGGTACCCCGTCATCGCGGTGTTAAACACCACCTCACCCACTGCCATACCGGAAATACCAATGGAAGTGCCTCTAAACACACTCCCATCGGCTAGCGCTAACAACGCCGGTATCAAAACAGTACATCTCCAATCAATAGAGTAGGTGCGCGAAACCCCCAGGCAAAGCTTGCCCGGTTGAATACGTCGACCGGATTGGGTGGCGATTCTAGCGGAGCTTTAGGGTCATGGGTAGCACGACTTATCCACAGGCCTTCTTAATTTGGCGACTTATTAGGACAGCACGTCAGCCATGGAGTAGAGCCCCGGACGCTTATCGACCAACCACTTGGCGGCCCGCACACCACCCAGGGCAAAGTTCATCCTGGAGCTTGCTTTGTGGGTGATCTCGATGCGTTCGCCGTCACCCGCGAACAGCACGGTGTGCTCTCCCACAATGTCGCCTGCGCGCACTGAAGAGAAGCCGATGGTGTTGCGATTCCGCACGCCGGTGTTGCCCTCGCGGCCGTAGAGCGCAACATCTGCCAAACTGCGTCCCGTTGCCTCAGCGAGAATTTCGCCAATCTTTACCGCCGTACCAGACGGCGCGTCTACCTTGTCGCGGTGGTGAGACTCAAGCACTTCTATATCGACTTCATCGCCGAGCACTTCGGCGGCCATCGCAATCAACCGAAACGCAAGATTCACACCCACGCTCATGTTTGGGGCAAGCAGCACCGGAATCTTGTGAGCAGCCGTGTGAATTTCTTCGAGCTGCTTCGGGCTAAAACCCGTGGTACCAATAACAACAGGTCGTGCATGAGAAACGCAGGCTGCGACCGCAAGTAGTGAAGGTTCGGGTTGGGTGAAATCAATCAGCACATCGGTTGCTGAGGAGAGCGCGAGAGATAGATCGCTACCAACAACGATCTGTTGCACATCGACCCCAGCCAGCGTGCCCGCATCGAGCCCCAGCAACCCACTGCTCTCGCGGGCAACGGCTGCGGCCAGTGTACATTCAGAATCGTTCGCCACAGCGGCAATCAACGCCCGGCCCATACGGCCACCAGCGCCATTAATACCCACCGAACAAGAACTCATGGGCTTAGGCTATCGAAAAAGTCTTTGACACCCTGAAACCAGGATGACTCGCGGGGTGAGTGGCGTTTGCCACCAGACTCAAGGCTCTTCTGGAAATCTTTAAGAATCGATTTCTGTTTGTCGTTGAGCTTCACCGGCGTTTCAACCTCAACACGGCACAGTAAATCACCCGTTGCCCCCCCGCGCACCGGAGCTACACCTTTGCCTCGAACCCGAAACAGTTTGCCGGTTTGGGTTTCTGCCGGAATCTTTAACTTCACCCGGCCATCGAGCGTTGGTACCTCAATGTCGCCACCTAACACAGCAGCGGTAAACGCAATTGGAACCTCGCAATACAAATGCTTGCCATCACGCTCAAACAGCGAGTGCTCTTTGACAGCCACCTGCACGTACAGATCACCCGCAGGTCCGCCGTTAGGTCCGGCTTCCCCTTCACCGGCAAGCCGAATGCGGTCACCGTTATCTACGCCGCCCGGTACCTTGACCGACAGAGTTTTACGCCGCTCTACGCGACCGTGGCCGCGACAGCTTTTACACGGATTAGAAATGATCTGACCAGCGCCCCGACACCGCGGGCAGGTTTGCTGCAACGAAAAGAACCCTTGCGACACACGCACCTGACCCGCACCACCACAGTCGTCGCAAGTCTTGGGTTTAGACCCCTTCTGTGCACCAGTTCCGTCGCAGTCCTCGCAACTGGCAAGGACGGGCACCTCGATCTCGATAGTGTCGCCCTGGACCGCCTGCTCAAGCGTAAGCTCAAGCGTGTAACGCAGGTCCGAGCCGCGTTGCACCTGAGAGCGCCCACCACCGCGACCGCCACCAAAAATGTCACCAAAGACATCACTGAAAATATCGCCAAAGTCGCCGCCGCCGAAGCCACCGCCCATGCCACCCTGCTCAAACGCCGCATGGCCGTGCTGATCATAGGCCTGACGTTTTTGTGCATCAGACAGCACTTCATACGCCTCAGAGGCTTCCTTGAATTTCTCTTCGGCAGAAGCATCGTCTGGATTTCGATCTGGGTGGTATTTCATGGCCAAGCGACGGTAGGCCTTCTTCAGGTCACCGTCCGAGGCGCCGCGATCAGCGCCCAACACTTCGTAATAGTCGCGTTTGGCCATCAACAAATACTTATTTTTATTCTTAGGTTACGAAGAACGCTTCCTGCGAGCGGCTTATTTCTTATCTTCGTCTTTCACTTCTTCAAACTCGGCATCAACCGCGTCGGCATCAGCGCCACTACCATCTGCCTCCGCTTGACCACCGGCCTCTGGACCAGGACCAGGACCACCCGCTCCGCCGGCTGCCTCAGCCTGCTCAGCATACATTTTCTGAGCAAGACCGGCAGAAGCCGTACTCAACGCCTCAAGCTTGGTTTCAATCGCTTCCTTGTCTTCGCCCTTAAGCGCTTCCTCAAGGTCGTCGGCCGCAGCAGTAATCGCGGTTTTCTCTTCTTCCGTCGCCTTATCGCCGGCATCTTCGAGCGTCTTGCGTGTGGCGTGCACCATGCCGTCGGCCTGATTGCGCAAGCTCACCATCTCTTCAAACTTGGCGTCTTCTTCGGCATTGGCCTCGGCATCGCGAACCATCGCGTCGATCTCTTCATCTGACAAACCGGAGTTTGCCTTGATCACAATCGACTGCTCTTTGCCGGTGGCCTTGTCTTTGGCCGACACATTAAGAATGCCGTTCGAGTCGATATCGAAGCTCACCTCAATCTGCGGAGTGCCACGCGGTGCCGGAGGAATATCGCTTAAATCGAATCGGCCCAACGATTTGTTCGCCGACACTTGTTTGCGCTCGCCCTGCAGCACGTGAATGGTCACCGCCGATTGATTGTCGTCAGCGGTTGAGTACACCTGCTGCTTTTTAGTAGGAATCGTCGTGTTCTTCTCAATAAGCACGCTCATTACCTGACCCATGGTTTCAATTCCAAGCGAGAGAGGCGATACGTCCAGTAACAAAACGTCGGTCACATCACCGGCAAGAACAGCGGCCTGAATCGCAGCGCCCACGGCAACAGCTTCATCCGGGTTAACGTCTTTACGTGGCTCTTTGCCAAAAAACTCTTTTACCTTTTCCTGCACCTGCGGCATGCGGGTTTGACCACCCACCAGAATCACGTCGTCGATTTCGGAGACCTTTAGGCCAGCGTCCTGCAGCGCGGTGCGGCAAGGCTCGATGGTGCGTGACACCAGGTCTTCTACCAGTGACTCAAGCTTCGCGCGCGTGAGCTTAACCACCAGGTGCTTAGGACCTGTGTTATCCGCAGTGATGTATGGCAGGTTAATTTCAGTTTGTTGGCTGCTCGACAACTCAATCTTGGCGTTCTCAGCGGCTTCTTTTAAACGCTGCAGCGCAAGCGGGTCGTTGTGCAGGTCAATGCCGTTGGTTTTCTCAAACTCATCGGCTAGATACTCGATGATGGTGAGGTCAAAATCTTCACCACCCAAGAAGGTATCGCCATTGGTTGAGAGCACTTCAAACTGATGCTCGCCGTCGACCTCGGCAATTTCAATGATCGAGATATCAAAGGTACCGCCACCCAGGTCATAAACGGCAATTCGCGAGTCTCCCCGGTTCTTGTCCATGCCATAAGCAAGGGCCGCCGCCGTGGGCTCGTTGATGATGCGCTTAACTTCAAGTCCGGCAATCTTGCCCGCGTCCTTAGTGGCCTGACGCTGTGAATCATCAAAGTACGCTGGCACCGTAATCACGGCTTCTGAGACCGTCTCGCCAAGAAACTCCTCAGCGGTCTTCTTCATCTTCTTGAGAATTTCCGCAGAGATTTGCGGCGGCGCAAGCTTTTCACCCTTTACCTCAATCCAGGCGTCGCCATTGCTGGCTTCAGCAATCTTGTACGGCACCATCTCAATATCTTTCTGCACCACCTTGTCTTTGAACTTGCGGCCAATGAGGCGCTTCACGGCAAACAAGGTGTTTGTGGGGTTAGTGACGGCCTGCCGCTTGGCGCTCTGGCCGACCAGAATTTCGCCGTCTTCGGCGTAGGCCACAATCGACGGCGTGGTTCGATCACCTTCCGCGTTTTCGATGACCTTGGCCTCTCCATCCATCACAGCAACACAGCTGTTGGTTGTGCCCAGGTCGATACCGATAATCTTGCTCATGTGTCCGTTCTCTTCTCTATACAGTCTTTTATTAAGTGTTGATGCCTATGTTGGGATCAGGCGTGAAAATTCAAGTCAGGCGTCTTCCGCCTTGGCGACCACCACCTGGGCGGCCTGAATCAACCGGCCGTTCAAATCAAAGCCCTTGCGGATGACTTCGATGATGGAATTGGGCTCGGCTGTCGGCATGGGCACCATGGCCACAGCCTCGTGCAGATTAGGATCAAACGGCGCGCCATGGGGGTCTATCTGGCTAACCCCCTGTTTTTCAAGGGTATCTTTAAACAGTTTTAACGATAAAGACACGCCCTCAAGAACCGCCGCGGCCGATTCGGCGTCAGTCGCCTCACCCTTGGAGCTCTCGGCTTTCTCGAGGCTCTCAAACACCGGGATCAGGGCTTTGGAGAATTTTTCGAGCGCAAATTTATGGGCGTTTTCCACTTCACGCGCCGAACGCCGGCGCAGGTTTTCCATCTCTGCCTTGGCGCGCAAGGCCTGGTCTTGAGCCCCGGCCTCACTGTCGCGAGCGGCGCCAAGGGCCACCAGAAGTTCAGCGGGGCTAAGGTCGGCATCCGTTTTCGGTGCCTCGTCTTCGCTCACCTCATCAGCCACCGCATCCACTAATTCATCGGAATGCTGAGCTTCCTGCTCCGGGGCGTCCTGATCTGGGGTCTCCTGATCGGGTTCCGCCGGCTTCTCAACCGGGTCTTCGGCAGATTTGTCGTTGTCCGCCATGCGCGGGCACTCCTGAACCATAGATATCTTGGGTCGCGGAGTTTGGGACTCTGGCGCAAGGTTTCAAGGGGAGCGGGCAAAAAATCCACGTAAGATTCGAATCTGTTGTTCAGGATCTACCCAGACAACAGACCAGGAAACACAAGCGTGACCTTCTCTCCGTGCAACAAACTTGAGCTTGAGACACCCGCTGACGTCAGCGTGCATCTGGTGCAGATCGGCAATCAAGGTGAGGCGATGACCGATCGCCGGGCAGCGCTTGCAACCCTGAGCAACGAGGAGCGCGAACGCGCCGAGCGCTTCCTGCGCCCCGGCGTTCGAGGGCGCTATATCTATACCCGAGCAACCCTGCGCCGGTTGCTGGCCGAACGACTAGACACTCAACCTGAGCTGCTGGAGTTTGAGCAAACTCCTGAGGGGCGACCATTTCTGAGCGATTCAACCAACCAGCAGCCACTCGACTTTAACGTGAGCCACAGCGGCGATTTGGCGTTGATAGCCATAGGCAGTGATCAACAGCGCATCGGCGTCGACATAGAGCGGCAAAAAGAAATGCGCGATCTCGACCAGCTGGCCGCCCGGGTGCTAACCACTGGCGAGCTAGCAACCCTCAACCAGCACGACACGCAAGACCAGACGGGCGAAAACAAAAAACTCGCTCAATTTTTCCGCTACTGGACCTGCAAGGAGGCTTACCTGAAAGCACTGGGCACGGGTCTGCAGATCGATATGAAACACATCGAGGCGCAACTGATCGACCCGGTTGGTTTCAAGTTTCTAAAGCTGCCGGATCGAGCACCCCGGTTGACCCTGGAGTTTATCCCCGCCCCAAACCATCAAGCAGCGCTGGTGCTGCTATAGCAGGGTGATCGCAGGGGTCAGAGTAAAGTGCCAGAGTAAACCAGGCCGCCCGGAACGGGCGGCCTGGTTTACTCTGGCACTTTACTCTGACCCCTTGTAATCAATCGCCGCGCCCAACAGCCGGGCCGTGACATCTACCAGCGGAATAACGTTCTGATAGGCCATGCGCGTTGGGCCGATGACACCAAGCACTCCAGCCACCTGCCCGTTCACTTCGTAGGGCGAGGTGATCAGGCTCATGTCGTCGAGCAACTTGTAGCCCGACTCCTCACCAATAAACAGCTGGATGCCATCGCTATCGAGGGCCTGGTCGAGCAAGTGCAAGATGCGGCCTTTTTCTGAAAACGCCTCAAACATGCGCTGCATGGTTTCAGGCTCGGCACTCGCTAGATTCCGCTCGCCGGATACCTTCAGGCTGTCTTCGTCGGCCTCTTCTGGTTCCAGCGCCTTACCCGCGACATCCATCGCGGCCTCAAGAATGCTGGTCATCTCGTTCTTGTCGTTTTCCATGGACGAGAACAGCGCTTCGCGAACCTGCACAAGTGGCTGGCCCGCGTAATGCTCATTGATGAAGTTGGCCGCCTGGTTGAGCTCGGTTTGGCTGTAGTTCTTATCGGTGTGAATTACCCGGTTTTGCACCTCGCGCTCATTGAGCACCAGAATGACCAGCACCCGATCACCCGACAGTGGCAAAAACTCCACTTGCCTAAGCTCAACCATCTCAAGCTTCGGCAGCGTAACCACCCCGGCCATACGGGTAACCTGCGACAACATCTTGGAGGCAGCATCCACCAGATCAGAGGCTGACATATCGGGTGAAAGGCCCTGCCGTAAATCAGCGACCTTGGATTTGGTGAGGGGCTGAACCGAGATCAGCGAATCAACAAAAAACCGTAAACCAGGATTGGTGGGCACTTTACCCGCAGAGGTGTGGGGCGAATGAACCAGACCCTTGGCCTCAAGATCGGCCATGATGTTACGCACCGTCGCGGGGCTGACCTGCACACCGGGTGCGCCAGCGAGCGACTTTGAGGCCACAGGGGTACCCTCAGACAAATAGCGCTCAACCAGCATCTTCAGAAGCAGCTGGCTGCGTTCGTTCACTTCAGTGCTTGTTGTGGTTTCTTCGCGCTGCTTCATCTATTAACCTTCGCCCCCAATGTTACTACATCTCACTGTCAGGGATTTCGCTCTGGTGCGCGAGCTGGATGTTGATTTCGCCGGCGGCCTGACCGCTATCACCGGCGAATCAGGCGCCGGCAAATCCATTCTACTCGGCGCGCTCGGCATGGTGCTGGGCGACCGCGCGAGCTCAGAAAACATCCGCCCCGGTTCACCCAAAGCCGATATCTCAGCCGAGTTTGATATTGCCAGTAACGCCCTGTTGCAAGATTTCCTCGAGCGCCGCGAACTGGTAGACGGCGACACCAACGAACACTGCATGCTTAGACGAGTGATAAACCGTGAAGGTCGCTCTCGTGCCTTCGTAAACGGCATTCCCGTTAACCGTTCAGACCTGCGTCAACTTGCCCAGCACCTGATCGACATACACGCGCAGGACGACCACCAGCGATTGTTGCAGCGCGACGTACAACTTAGTCTGCTCGATGACTACGGCGTAGAAGAAAAGCTGCGCAACAAAGTGCGCGACAACTATCTGAGCTGGCAAGAAACCGAAAACCGTCTGGAGCAACTGCAAAGCAAGCTCGGCACCCACGGCGATCGCGCTGCACTCCTGGCTTACCAGGTAGAAGAACTGGAACAACTCGGCATCACCGAAGGCGAGGTCGAGCAGCTTGAAACCGATCATCGCCGCTTGTCACAGATCACCGACCTGCAGCACACCACCGCCGATGCACTCGACGGACTGGGAGACGGCAACCCGCTCACCTCGCTCATCGCTCGTATTAACCTCCTGAGTGATGATCACGACGCACTCAAGGCCGCCCAGGATCTTTTGAGCTCTGCCCAGTCGCACATGGATGAGGCGCTAAGCGAACTGCGCCGCTATCAAGACTCACTCGAGACCAATCCAGAGGCGCTGCAGCAGGTAGAACAGCGCCTGCAAGTACTGCACGATCAGGCGCGCAAGCATCGAGTTGAGCCTGAAGAGCTGCAACAGCGTTTCGTACAACTGCAAACAGAACTCGCCGACATCGGCGGCGGCCAGGAAGAAATGGCCAGGCTGCAAGAAGACGTAGTGAAGCTAAAGGCCACCTATAAGCGCAGTGGTGCAAAGCTAACCAAAGCGCGCATAGACGCGGCAGAAGGATTCTGCAAATCCATCAGCCATTATCTCGACGCGCTGGGCATAACCAACGGCAAACTGAGCCTAAAGTTCCACGCCACCGAATCTGCAACCGGACTGGAAACGGTCGAGTACTACGTGCAAACCAACCCCAAATATCCCGCAGGTCCCATGAGTAAGATCGCCTCAGGCGGCGAGCGAGCCCGCATTGGCCTTGCCATTCAGGTGGTTGCTGCAGAGAAAACCCGCCTGCCAAGTTTGGTGCTTGACGAAGCCGACGTTGGGGTGGGCGGAACTACCGCAGATACTCTTGGGCGCCTGCTAAGAAAGCTTGCGCAACACACCCAGGTATTGTGCGTAACCCACGCCCCACAAATTGCGGCGTTAGGTGAAAATCATTTGTTGGTGAGTAAGAGCGAAAACGCCGACTCAAGCATCGAACCTTTGGGTAAAACCCAACGCATTGCAGAGATAGCACGGATGTTAGGCGGCGCAGAGATTGACGACAAAACCCGAGCCTACGCCCGATCACTCATGGCGAACGCTTAGCCCGTTGAACTCTTAGCTTCGCTTTTAGAGTTCTTGGCATTCTTGGCGTCTGCCTTCTCCGAAACCTCCGCAGCGTCCGAATCCTCTAAATCGTCTGTTTCTTTTGCCACTTCGGGAGCCGCTTCTGGCTTTGCAGAGGTTGGCGCAATGTCGCCGGCAAAATGGCTCAGGAGTTCATTTTCAAAAAACAGCGAGACCGAAGAAATTAGTTCGTAACGGCCAGGGTCTTCTAACGAGTACACATAGTCCCAACGACGGTCATTGAACGTATTGCGTACCACCGGCTCACCCATGATGTAGGCCACCTGGGTGCGCGTCATGCCGGGCTTCAGCTTATCGATCATCTCCTGGGTAATCACGTTGCCCTGCTGCACCACCACTTTGTGCACGCGCGGCCACCCGCAGCCTGATAGCAGCGCCACGGCGAGGAGAGACAAAACAACTGTGGCAGGTTTGGGCAGCAGTCTAAGTTCGGGCAGCAGTCTAAGTTCGGGCAGCAGTCTAAG
>CAZFIA010000001.1:59625-63479 GCA_964519335.1 uncultured Pseudomonadales bacterium | reverse complement strand
GGGCAGCAGTCTAAGTTCGGGCAGCAGTCTAAGTTCGGGCAGCAGTCTAAGAAGCATGTGGGGGCGAACCGATCTCGTTGAGGCCGTGGATAATATCGAACGGCCCGGCTGAACGCACGCTGTACAGCTCTTTTGTCCGGCTCTTTTATTCAGCTGTTTCAGGAGAGGCTAAGCCCGTCGCACCGCCGCACGCTGCTGCCGGGCGGTCATGGGATCAAGTTCAAGCTGTCGATAGATTTCCACTCGATCGCCGTCATGAAGCGCTTGCGAACGATCCTTGACCAGTCGATTGAATACGCCAACAGGCGCTTCGGACAGATCAAGCTCGTTAAACGGCGGCTGCTGGGCAATCGCCGCCAACGCATCGGCAACGGTCGCGCCAGATTCGAGCTCAAGGGGCTCATCATACTGAACATCAGGCAACGCATAGGCCACGGTGATGTTAATCGACAAACCTATGTCGCCCCGTAAAGCGTTTGCGCGCGCTCGCAAAAACTCTCTACCAGCGTTTCACTCGCGCGCTCAAACAACGAGCCAAAGGTACGACGCAACAGCGGATTTTTTCGCACCAATTCGAATTGCATATCCAGTTCGATTTTTGCTCCGCTAACCGTAGCATCGGCAAGCGCAACAAAATCCCAGCGCCCGGCAAAGCGTTCAAACGGGCCTTCTACCAGAGTTAGTTCAATGGAGTCTGGCGCATTCATTAAATTACGAGTGACAAAGCTCTGCGACACGCCAACAGCACCCGCGGTTACGCGGGCCTCTAGCAAGTCTTCGGTTTCTTCTAGTACATCAACCGCCGTGCACCAGGGTAAAAAACTGGGATACGCGCGAACATCGGCCACCATCTCAAAGAGCTGCTCTACCTTAAACGGCAATAACGCAGAACGCTGAATTTGTGTGATGGCCACAGCGAGCTAAGCTCAACCCACAACCGTGTCGTAAATGGTTTTTCCAAACACGGTTAACACGCCGATGGGCGCGATGACCTTAATCGACAACTGCCACAGAAAAGACGCAAACCCACTCTTGATACCAAGCTGCTCATAAACCAGCTCTTTGGGCAGCGCAAAGCCAACAAACAATGCAATCAACAGGCCACCGAGCGGCAGCATGATGTTCTGAGACAGGTAGTCGACCGAGTCAAAAAAGGTCATCGACCCCACCGGCGTAAAATCGCTCCAGAGGTTAAATGAGAAGACCGAGCCCAGACCGAGTATCCAGCAGATAACGCCGAGCGAAATCGCAACCCGTGAGCGTTTAGCGTTGTATTCTTCAACCAGATAAGCAAGCGCGGGCTCGGTGAGCGAGATAGCTGAAGTGATGGCCGCAAAGCTGACTAACAGAAAGAACAGCGCCCCAAACAAAACACCGGCACTCATCTGCCCAAAGGCCAGCGGCACCGTGACAAACATAAGCCCCGGCCCTTGCCCGGCTTCAAGGCCATTGGCAAACACAATCGGAAAGATCGCCAGACCGGCTAGCACCGCAACCAGGGTATCGAGGCCGGCAATAATCACAACGGTGCTAGAAATTTTTGCATCCGACGGCAGGTAGGCGCCGTAGGCCATAATGGCCCCCATGCCGAGGCTCAAGGTGAAGAACGCCTGCCCCATGGCAACCAGCCAGCCATCAACGGTTACTCGACTCCAGTCGAAACCAATCAAAAAGTCGACACCCTGCTCAAAGCCACCCGAGTTAAACGAGTACCCCAGAAGCACCAGCAACAAAATGAACAACAGCGGCATAAACCACTTCACCGCGCGCTCTATGCCTTTACTGACACCGCCAGAAACGATCCAAACAGTAAGCACCATAAACGCGGTTTGCCAGCCCACCATCTGCCAGGGACTGGCAAGAAAGTCGTTGAACACCTTTTCTGCACTGTCCGGCGTCGCCCCAGTGAGGGTGCCGGTAGAAACAAGATAGACGTAGTTAAGCGCCCAACCAGCAATGACCGCGTAGTAGGAAAGAATTAGAAACCCCGCAAGCACCCCCATCCAACCAATGATGGGCCAGAAGTTCGATGCGCCCGCGTCTTTGGTGAGCTTGCGCATGCTGTTGATAGGGCTTTGCCGGCCGTAACGACCAAGCAAGGTTTCGGCAATCATGATGGGCACGCCAATAGCAGCTACGCACACCAAATAGATAACCACAAAGGCGCCACCACCGTTTTCACCCGCGATGTAGGGAAACTTCCAGATATTTCCCAACCCAACCGCAGACCCTGCCGCGGCCAACACAAAGACCAATCGGCTCGACCACATGCCGTGGCGTGATTCGCTCGGTGCCGCCATATCTATTTCATCTGTAGGAATATCGCCGCGAATTGTCGCTTAAGGCCGATTGGGTCACAACTACGCGCCAGACAGCGCACTTGACCCCCCGCTATACTCGGCACTATGGCCAAAAAGAAGACCAACAAGAAACCAAGCAATACCATTGCCGAGAATCGCCGCGCGCGCCACGACTACACCCTAGAAGAACGTTTTGAGGCCGGGGTGGTGCTTATGGGTTGGGAAGTGAAAAGCCTGCGCGCGGGTCTTGCTCAGCTCACCGACACTTACGTGCACGTGCGCGATGGCGAAGCCTGGCTGATAAATGCACACCTCACACCACTGGCAAGCGCCAGTACCCATGTTGTTGCCGATCCTATCCGCATGCGCAAGCTGCTGCTCAACGCCAAAGAAATCGCAAAGATCTTTCAGGCCATCTCGGCCAAGGGTTATACCGCGGTAGCCACTCGCCTGTACTGGAAGAACAATCGCGTGAAATGCGAAATAGCGATGGCAAAAGGCAAGCAAGAACACGACAAGCGCAAAACCATGGCCGAACGCGACTGGAACCGGCAAAAGCAGCGCATTCTCCGCACCGACAATCGTTAAGGCCCTTGAAAAGGCCTATTCCGCCCCCAACTACCGGTACTGGATCACCCTAAAAATGGGGGGAACTGATACACTGTTTGCTTGTCCTACGTAAGGACGACACTTGGGGGCGACTTGGCTTCGACGCCGGTAATGACGTCTTAGGTGCATGCCGAGAGGGTAGTGACTCTCGTAAAAAAAT
Organism: uncultured Pseudomonadales bacterium; assembly: GCA_964519335.1. Lineage (GTDB taxonomy): Bacteria > Pseudomonadota > Gammaproteobacteria > Pseudomonadales > Azotimanducaceae > JALZVT01. The sequence continues at coordinate 60,410 of CAZFIA010000001.1, read as the reverse complement.
CGCTGTAACTTTTTATAGTTGCCAACGACGAAAACTACGCACTAGCGGCATAAACCCCGCTTGCCTTGGAGGATCTCTGCCAGTGGAGAGAACCCAAGGGCAATGTTCACTGGATCGCGATGGAGGCCTCGCTCGGGGCTGAAGCGCTAAAACTTAATCGAGATCGTCTGTAACACCCTGCCCGTTGGGTCGTTACGAGACTAAATTAATTAACGGAACCAAGCATGTGAAGATCCGAAGAAAGAGTGCTGACGGACGCGGGTTCAACTCCCGCCGCCTCCACCAAACAAAAAAGGGCCGCCCATCGGGCGGCCCTTTTTTGTTTGGGCGGCGGGAGTTGAACCAGAGGTAGTGAAACGGACGCGCGGGCTGGGGGTGGTTCGAAGCAACAAAGTCACGGCAGGGATGCAAGCTCAGCAGAACTACTTTAGCTAACCGCCTCCCCTGTTAAACAATCGCTTACTCAAACCATTTATCTGGCCCCGTCACTCACTTATCTACCCACGCCCAACCGACAAACACCCCCACATAGGATAAAGTAATCATCCCAGCAAACGATCGAATACCGACCAAATGAGCCACAAAACTCCAGCACCCCGCACTCTTCCCCGGTTCCTAGTCGCTGCCATCGCCACCGCAGCCATCACAACCAGCGTCCAAGCCCAGTTCCTACCCCCAATGCAAATCAGCGATAGCGTTCTGAACGAATCTGTTAACAGAAGCTTCTTAGAGATAAGCAACGACGGCCAACAAGTCGTGTTTCTTTCCTCACAAAGCTCCGCCCA
>CAZFIA010000001.1:52911-59525 GCA_964519335.1 uncultured Pseudomonadales bacterium | reverse complement strand
GTTATAGAGCTGTACAGAGTTTCGATAACTGGCGGCGCTCAAACCCGTTTAAACGGAGACCTTGCAGATCGCGGCGATGTTATTAGTTTTGAGATAAGCGACGACAGTTCGCGGGTTGTGTATCTGTCAGACCAGGACATCAACGACACCGTCGAGCTCTATAGTGTTCCGATACTGGGGGGCGCTGCAGTTCGACTCAACGCTGACCTCATCGCTGGCGGCGGTGATGTGGGCAATGAATTTGAAATTAGCGCAAACAGCCAAACGGTTGTCTACATCGCCGATCAAATGTTCGACAACGACTTTGATCTGTTCAGCGTTTCGATTACTGGTGGCGAAGTAACACAAATCAACCCAACCAACACCAACATCGAAGTCACCTCATTTACAGGCGGGTTACCCGACAATGCCTTCGCTATTAGCCCTGACAGTCAACAAGTCGTCTTTCTCACCGATGTTTCGGGATTTGAAGGAAACTTGCGAAGCGCACCGATCACTGGCGGTATGGCAGTATCGCTAGACGCAGTAGATCCAGGAGACATAGGGGAGAACTTCCTAATCGCCCCTGATAGCCAGCGTGTAATTTTTAGCTCCCCTAGCGGTTTACCAGAGAATTTGTACAGCATTCCGGTAACGGGGGGAGAGGCCCAACAAATTAACGGTGAGTTACCCTTTACAGGGGAGGTGTCGCGCGCAATTTTTAGCAACGACGGCCAACGTATTATCTATATCTCTAATGAAATCTCTAATGAAAACGGCGGCAATCGCTTCGATCTGTTCTCATTCGGCGACTTCCCCGCCCCGGCAGCCGCCGTATTGCCAGGTAGTCGCTCGGTTTTGGTCGGCGATAGCGCTACCGCGTTTGCAACGGTAATAAATACCAATACCGAAACACTTCTGGGTTGTAGAATCGCACCTCCAGCCGGACTCGACGTTGCATTCTTTTATCAAACAACAGATCCCAATACGAATGCACCGGTTGGCACTCCTAACACCCCCGTCGCTATACCCGCCGGGGCCTTCCAGACCTTTTTCTTTGGACTCACCCCCAACAGCCCGCTGTCGCCCACAGATGTGGCCCTGAGCTTTGATTGCACGAACAGTATCACCGCTGGCGTTTTTGAAGGTGTAAACACATTGCTCTTGTCGGGTTCGCCAACCGCCGTTGCCGATATAGTCGCACTGGGCGCGACACCATCAGGCGATGGTGTTCTCAATATTCCAGGAACCGATGGCTCCGAAGCCTTTGCCGTAGCGTCGGTTAACGTCGGAAGCGCGGCCACGGTTACCGCGAGTGTCGACACCGGTGCAGCCAACCCGCCACTGTCCCTGTTTATTTGTGAAACAAATCCAGCCGACGGTCTGTGTTTGGCGCCACCGAGTCCAACGGTAGATGCAAGTGTTGCGTCTAATGCGACACCTACGTTCTCAATCTTTGCGATCGCGAATGGGAACGTTCCATTTGATCCTGCAAATACCAGAATTCGGGTAAGATTTTTGGAGGCCGGTGTAGTACGGGGTACAACCAGTGTAGCCGTGCGAACACAGTAGTTAGGCTGCAGGGCTATATCGGGCGTCACTCACTTCATCTTAGACGCCCAAATAGCCAACTTATGCTTCATCGTTACCTGCGAAATCTGCTCCTGCGGAACCGGCTGAATCACCTTGTCATGCACAAGTAACCGATAAATATATTCGATCTTGTCACTCGCTGAATCCGTGGCTTCAAACTCAACCACACCTCTTTCTTCCCCATACTTCATCCCTTCAGCAATAGCCTTCTTCACCAATTCCTTTTCGTTCTTTAGCTTTTTCATCGTAAATACTCGCTCCAGAGGAAGAGTTGGGGTCTAGCTAACCTACCAGAGTCAGACCAATTAGGCGTCAGACCCTTAACCTGCTCAAAACCCCTATAAGATAAGCACCAACCCAGCAAAAGAACCGCCGCGCAATGAGCCCATCCGATCACAGCTGCGACGTTATCGTCATCGGTGCCGGCATCGCCGGCCTGTCAGTCGCGGCAGAACTCTCAAAGCGTGCAACCGTTATTGTGCTCGAGCGCGAAACTCAGCCCGGTTATCACGCCACAGGACGCTCAGCCGCGTACTTTTCACCCGCCTATGGCAACGCCACCGTACGCGGCTTAAGTGCCGCTAGCGCTGCGTTCTACCAATCACCACCTGGGGGGTTTTCGCCCGTACCACTGTTACACGCCCGCGACGCGTTGCATGTAGCACCACAGGGTCACGAGCAGCAACTTGCTAAAGCCATCAACACCATCAGCACGCTCAACGAACTCAGTGCGCAAGACGCAATCGCCAAGGTTCCCATTCTTGAACCAGACTACGTAGCCAGAGCCGCAATCGAGTTAGGCGGCGGCGATTTAGACGTAGACGCCATACTTCAGGGCCACATCAGACACTTCAAAGCGAATGGCGGCACGCTACTCACTAACGCCGAAGTTACCGCCATAGAAAAACACAGCGACCATTTCCAAGTCACCTGCCCACAACAACGCCTCTCTGCGCCAATAGTCGTAAACGCCGCCGGCGCCTGGGCGGACGCCATCGCAGCACTAGCAGGCATCGCCCCCATCGGTCTTACCCCAAAACGCCGCACCGCATTTCTTGTACCTGCACCTGCCGAACATGACATCCAAACCTGGCCGCTGGTAATCAACGCAGCCGATCCTTTGTATTTCAAACCCGACGCAGGCACGTTGCTGCTCTCGCCCATGGATGAAACACCTGGTCCCGCCTGCGACGCAGCCCCAGAAGAACTCGATGTTGCCCAGGCGATCGCACGGTTTGAATCAAGCACGACACACCGGGTAACCCGCGTTACCCATCGCTGGGCGGGTTTGCGCACCTTCGCAAGCGATGAAACCTTCGTCGTGGGGTTTGAACCCGATCTCAGTGGATTCTTCTGGCTTGCAGGTCAGGGCGGCTACGGCGTGCAAACCGCTCCGGCCCTATCTCGACTGGCAGCCGGCCTTATTACTGAAGATCTGGGCAAGACTCTCCATAACAAAGGGCAAGAGTGGGCGTTTGTCGAGGCGGTAGCGCCAGACCGCTTCAGGTCCTAGCCTTCGCACCGCAGCCTCGCCAGAAAAAGCTCCCCATATCAGCACCAAAACGTGCGCCAATTGGCCCTTTGGCGCGCCCCAACCTGAACAATTGGCGCCCTGGCGGGTCTTATGAGCATCATTAGACCGCCCCTGTACGCTAGGCACATCAATAGCGCAAAGGCTGAATACATCGGAGACCCGACAGGACCCCCAAATGCCCCTTTTTCGACCTAACCAAAACAGCAGATCGCAGCAGGTTCTCGCCCTGTTTTTTGGCGCCCTTGCCTGCCTCACCACACTGCACATGTCAGCGGCCGAATCCGTTGCCGCCGAATCCGTCATCGAAGAAGCCACAGACGAAGCGGCAGTCATGATGAAGAAAGAGGTGATGATGCAGAAAAAGGAATTGATGCGAAAAAAAGCGATGATGGACGCATCCGCCAACACCGATATCAGCGACGGCCACGCCTGCAACCCCAACGGCATTGCCCTGGCTGGCATCGACGTGGTCAGCTATCACAACCCAACCGGTCCGCTTATGGGTAACAGCGATTACACCGCTCTACACGACGGCCTCACCTATCGTTTTATCAGTGAGGCACACCTCAACATGTTTGTTGCTGCACCCAAAGATTATCTGCCCAGCTACCTGGGTTGGTGCGCAACAAGCCTTGCTGCAGGCGCGCTAACCTGTCCCAATCCGCTAAACTACAAGCTGGAAGACGGCAAACTGCTGCTGTTTGAAACCACGGGCTTCACCAACGGTCAGGATTTGTGGAACGCAGACCCCCTCGATTATCGACGACGCGCAGACAAGAATCGCGACGGCTTTCTGTCTTCTGCAGTGGGTGCATCAGAACTACCAGCAGCACCGGAGTCCGCCCAACTGTAGATAAATCCACCAGCCGTTTGCGTCAAACGGTCATCCTGTTGGCCCTGCTGCTCATGGCCAGCTGCGGCGGCGATCGCGCACCTTTGGTTCTTGGCTACACGCTCGGTCAACCCAATCCAAGCATTGCCAGGGCCATAGGTGAGGTGCTCGAGAGCAACCGGATAAGAACCCGACTCGAAGACCCCTTCGAGTCTATGGACGAACTTACTGCCGCAATAGAAGGCGGTGTGGTAGATGCGGCCATAATCGGCGAACCGCTCACTCCCAACAGCAACCTGCACATGCTCATGCCGGTGCTGCCACGGGTACTACATGTGCTGCACCACAAATCGATGGGCACACCCACGCTTAACGAGCTGCTGTTGGCGCCCAGCATCTTTGCCGGCTCACCAAACAGTATGAGCCGGGCTATATTCAGCGCGCTCGCAGATCACCACCACATCGAGGGCGTCAATTCCCGACTACTCGACCTGCCCTGGGTAGCAGCGCCTGGCGACCCGCCTCAGGTGTTCTTTATCTTTGGCGGCCTGCTCTCCATCGAGGCACGACAAGGATTTACCGACTACGAGGTGTTTTCCTTTAATGAAAGCAGCGCAAGCTCTCCCCAAGCTCTGGCGCTTCTGTTTCCCAACCTTCGGCCTTTCAGTCTGCCTGCCGGCATCTATCCCGACCTGACATCCCACGAGATAGACACACTGGCGGTAGAAACCTTATTGGTGGTTCGTCCTGATTTTGATGACGAATTGGCCTACGAACTCAATCTAATGCTACACGAGCAATCTCAGCCCCTAGAAAACGCCTACGCGCTTTCCCGCGATTCCCTCACCGAACCTATGCAAGACACCGTTCACACACTGGCTATTCACTCAGGCTCCAGGCGCTACATAGATAAAGACGCGCCCTCGTTGCTTGAGCGTTATGCCGAGGTGTTTGCGCTCATAGCTACCGTTGCCCTCGGTCTGGGCACCATCCTTACCGGGTGGATCCGTTACACCCGGCAGCGGCGTAAAGATCGGTTAGACGAATATTTCCTGCGCCTGCACGCATTGCGCGATGTCCTGCACACTGATGGTGCAGAACAGCATCACCGAGAGGAAGTAGCACAGATGGAAGCCGAAGTACTGCAGCTTCTAGTAGAAGAACGTCTGGCCGTCGACTCCGCGCTGGTCTCGTTCTTCTTAATGAGCGAAAGCGTAAGGCGCGATGTAAAAACGGTTGTCAAACTTCCCTAGGGTAGGCAAACAACGCCGAACTACCGCCGGTATGCAGAAAAACCACCGTCGCATCGTCCTTAATCTCGTCGTTGTGCACTAAATCCAGCAAACCGGCCATCGCTTTGCCCGTGTAGACCGGATCCAGCAGCACAGCTTCCTTCTCTGCCAGCAAGCGCACCGCTCGCACCATGCCCTCATTCGGCACGCCATAGCCCGGCAGGTAATAACGGTCATCGCACACTACCGCCTCTTTATCTGGGGCATCGACGCCGAGCAGCGAACAGGTTTCTTCCGTGAGTCGCTGCACTTTCTGGCGCTGCTGCGCCTGCGGAGCAGACACATTTATACCAATTACCCGCACACTGCTCTTTGCTGCCGCTAAACCCGCCAAAACGCCCGCCTGGGTACCTGCGCTGCCGGTTGCGAGCACCAAATGCGTCGGCGCAATATCTAATTCCACGCACTGGGCTAGCAACTCCTGAACAGCAGCAACATAGCCAAGCGCACCAACGGGGTTCGACCCACCAAGCGGCACGGAATAAGGCTTCTTGCCTTGATCACGCAATTTGGCCACAAAGCTCGAAAGTTCGTCCTTCATGCGCGCATTTGCCGGATATTGGTGCACCCGCGCGCCTAGTAAGCCGTTTAGAAGCAGATTGCCGTTGTAGTTGTAGTTGCCTTCAGGCGCGTTCGGCACCATTTGCAGCAACAAATCGCACTCCAAACCCGCTTTTGCCGCCGCTGCGGCCGTTTGGCGCGCGTGATTGGACTGCAAACCGCCTACGGTGACCAACGAATCGCAGCCTTCCTTTAATGCAGCACCCACCAGAAACTCTAATTTGCGAGTTTTGTTACCTCCGGTAGCAAGTCCGGTGCAATCGTCGCGCTTTATATAGATTGCAGGGCCCTGCAGATGGTTTGTAAGTCGTGAGAGGTATTCGAGCGGTGTTGGCGTGTGCGCCAAACGTAAACGAGGCTGTTGCTCAAGAAACCCAATAGCCATTTCGCGTGCTCTACAAACAGAACGGGCGAGCACACTATGAGAATCAACGAACATCGGCAACCCAACTTTAGAAGACGAGTTTTAGCGAACTTAAAACGTAGAATTGGTCTCATTTTGGGTCTATCAACTGCAAATCAATCGAAAAAGAAGTAAAAAAAGATTTGTCGAAGTACATTTAACACTTGTCAAGTAGCTCCGAATAACGTATTTATTCGCCCGCACCCATAAATTCAACCCGAGGGGACCCATGGCGGCAGCAAAGAAACGTACTAAGACCAAGCGCAAAGCCAAGAAAAAGGCTGTAGCGAAGAAAGCAACCAAACGTAAAGTAGCGAAGCGGAAGACCGCCAAGCGAAAGGTAAAACGCAAAGTAGCCAAGCGCAAAGTGAAGCGTAAGGTAAAACGCAAAGTAGCCAAGAAGAAGACCGCCAAGCGCAA
>CAZFIA010000001.1:30982-52811 GCA_964519335.1 uncultured Pseudomonadales bacterium | reverse complement strand
AAAAGGCCAAGCGTAAGGTCAAGAGAAAGACCGCCAAGCGGAAGACTGCCAAGCGTAAAGTGAAGCGCAAGGTAAAACGCAAGGTAAAACGCAAGGCGGCTAAGAGAAAGCCTGCCAAGCGTAAGGTGAAGCGTAAAGTAAAGCGCAAGGTAGCTAAGAAGAAAGCGACCAGGAAGGCTAAAAAGTCGGCCCGGAAGATCAAACGGCGTATCACTCGCCGTCGTCGCTAGCAAAAGCACCTTTAAGAGCACAGTTAGCTCAGGTTAAAAGCCAAAAGGGGTCGGACTTTCGACCCCTGACTACTGTGCCCTCCCCTAAGCTCCCCTCAGAGTAAGAGAAGCCGCAACCGGAAACGGGCGGCTTCTCGCCTTGAGAGTCAATTCTTCAGAGCGTCAAACAAACTCTTTATCGCGCTGTTTAAGCCAGCAGAAGAATAAGGTTTGGCCACGTAATTTACGTTGGGCCGATCAGCCCACTCCCCACCATTTTCTCTCGCCGACTCAGGCAGCAGAGCAGGCAATCCAGGTCGCACAGCATCTATGCGAGACCGCAGCATCTGCGAGCGCGACCCCGGCCTATCCAGCATCACTCCATCTATGCCTGGATCGCGCTGAATCAAATCGACCACATCTTCCTCAGCTTTGGCGCTCGTCACCCTGTGCCCCAATTCCGATAACAGCCCGCTCACGACAGCGTGAATTTCAGGGGACCTTTCCAACAACAGAAGGTGGCGCGGTACAGTAGGGGCCGGCGCTACCGTCCGGGTCGGTACCGATTGGGTATCAGCCAGCACTGGCAGACGCAGAGTAATCACCCGACCTTCGCGGGAATTACCGTGGACATCGATATGCCCCTCATGATCACGAGCGATCGACTGGGCACGGGTAAGGTCAAATCGCAGACTGGCGAGATTCTCACGTATTACCGGATTTTCACTCGCCCCGTCAGAACTATCGAATGAGGTGTCGACCCTAATCTGTAAAACCAGCTCTTCATGATGGCGACGTGTAACCCAGCGAAGATTCACCGTGACGCGCGATGGAGCCGCCTTAATTGCATCGGCAACATACAATATTCCGCCCACGGCTATTTCCTGCAGTTGAGCCCGGTTTGCGCTAACTAACGGCAACTGCTTTTCCGCCTGAACCTCCAAGGTCACACCGCGCGGCAGCGCTGATTCAAGTAGCCCGACTAACCCGAGCAGCTCCGCGCGAACGTCGAGGCGCTCTCGCCCGGTTGCAACACCTCCAGAAAAAGCCAATAGCTGGGCGCTGAAGAGCTGCGCTTTTTGGCTCTCACCAAGTAACGCCTGCAAATAGGGGCGCGCCACGTGATTGCGATCAAGCTTCTGCTCTGCCAGCTCGGCATTGCCCTGAATACCAGTGAGCAAATTACCAAAATCATGACCAATGCCGCCTGCCATATGGGTCAGACTATCCATTAAATTTTCGCGATCGCGCAGGCCCTTTTCGTGGTGCTGCTCGCGCAACGTATAGAGCAGGCAAAACGGCGTGGCCACCGAGAAGGCAACCAATGGCAACCAGGCCTCGACTGCCTCTGCGTAAAGGGCGATCAAACCCATTGCACCCAGAAACAGCGTGGGCAACAGAACAAATGCAATCCGATGCCTGAGCGCAATGCGCGGAACGCTGCTACCAATAATGAACGCACCACACACAAGCGCCCCGATCCATATTGCGGGCAACAAGGCACTAAAAAACACCAGCGCCGATAGATCGAACAGGCTTTGAGACACCAGCCGATGTTCTCGCGGCGTCCAGTACTCAACAATCGCCGACAGTGGTGCAAAAGCCAGTATTAAAAGCCAACCGGCGTCTGCGTAACGCTCGCCCAACTGCGGGAAGTTAAGAACAGCGATGCCGAGGGCAACGATGCCCACAAACCGGACCAGCAAGAACAAAACCGAGCTATCGTAGGAGAGAAAACTGCGGCGCTTCGAGGGCTTGTTAGCCGCCGATGCAAGAGGGTAATAAAGGGCCATACCCCGACCTTAGCGCGCCAGTCTCGCCTCGAGCAACACCTCCGTGTTACCTGCAGTTACATTTTTCAGTGAACGAGCGTTACCCTCACACGAACTATGCGATGATTCCCAAACCCTTGGCCGCTTAAACCACCGCGGCTCCGGGCTGCACGCGTTAACCCACCACCATTTCGTACAGTTGTTCAATGGATCCAATCAGTCAGGGCGTTCTTGGTGCTGCCACAGCACAAACGGTAAGCGGTCGCATAACGACAACTGAATTGCCGGACAAGAAAAATCGAAGCGCGATCTGGTTGGCGGCCATTATCGGCGCGTTTGCCGGCATGGCTCCAGATCTCGACGTGCTGATCGCATCACCTACCGATCCGCTATTGTTCCTCGAATTCCACCGCCAGTTTACTCATGCGCTCGCATTCATTCCGATCGGTGCGGGTCTGTGCAGTCTCGTCGCGCATCAATTCGTCAAACGCCGAATGGCTTTTGTGCACACCTATCTCGTGTGCCTGCTGGGTTACGCCACCCACGCGCTGCTCGACGCCTGCACCAGCTACGGCACGCAGCTCTTTTGGCCGTTCTCCAATGCACGCTTCGCCTGGAACAATGTCGCGGTCGTAGATCCGCTGTTCACCGTTCCGGCCCTCGTACTGGTATGGCTTGCGCTGACTCGAGAACGCAGGCTGTTCTCCTGGTGCGCTCTGGTCTGGATGCTGGGCTACCTGGCGCTGGGCGTTGTTCAACGTGATCGCGCTCTGGCGTTCGGCGCGCAGCTTGCGCAGCAGCGCAATCACACCCCCGCGCGGCTAGAGGTCAAACCGAGCTTTGCCAATTTAGTGGTTTGGAAGCTGGTGTATGAACATGCAGGCAGCTACTACATCGAAGGTGTTCGAACTGCTATGAATGTAATTCACCTGCCCGGTGAGCGCGTGGCCAAGCTAGATCTGGTTAAACACGTGCCCTGGCTCGACCCTGCGAGCCAGCAAGCCAAAGACATCGAGAGATTTCGCTGGTTTAGCGATGACTTTCTCGCCCCCGACAAATACCATCCCCAGGGCATAGTCGATGTGCGCTACTCCATGCTGCCCAACGAAGTGCGCGGACTCTGGGGCATTAGCCTCGACGAGAATGCAACAACAGACCAGCATGTCGAGTTCTACGCCGACCGCACCCTCGAAGCAGAGCGGCGTCAGCGTTTTATTGACATGCTGCTATTTCCAGAACGGCTGTAACTCACAAGACACGATGTTATTCAGAAATCTGCGCCTTTATAAACTCTCGAGCAAATGGCCTGAGAGCGAACAAGATCTTTCCGATGCTCTCGCCAACGGCGAATTCACCCCCTGCGGCTCGCTTTCGGAACGCAGCCTGGGTTGGGAGGCCCCTGCCCCCGAGCTGCCTGACATGTTTGCCCGCCGTGTGGCCGGCGCTGACCTTATTCGATTGCGTCACCAGGTAAGGGTTTTGCCAGCCGCGGCCATCAGCGAGGCACTGGAAGACCGGCTAAAAGAGTTTGAGGAACGTACAGGCGAACCCGCGACCAACAAAGAGAAGCGCGAGCTAAAAGAAGAGGTCACCACCAAACTGCTGCCCCAGGCCCTGCCAAAGTCCAGTCGCATGAACGGCTTTTACATCGCAAAGGACAAACTGCTGGGCATAGACACCGCCTCCGACAACGAGGCTGAGCGGTTTCTAGATCAACTACGGGCCGCGTTTGGCAGCCTTGCCGCAGTCCCGCTGGCATTTTCTCGGCCCACGGGTGAGCTTTTGTACTCAATCTTTCTGGGTACAGGACCGGACGAGTTCCGGATCGGCCGCGAGTGCCGCATGCAAGATCCGGATAGCCCAGGTTCGAGCGTGAACTGGCTGCAGATGGATCTTGCCGACCCCGCGGTGCGCAAACACGTACGTGAGGGGTTAAACATCGACCGCCTGGGGATCGAATTCGACACCTCACTGTCACTCACGCTCGATACCAACAACGTGCTGCGCAAGCTAAAGCTCCTGGGCCTCGACAGCGAAGACGATGTGCCCGAAGAATCGGGGCTTGCAAAACAAGACGCAGACTTCGCACTCACAGTAGGTGCGGTCCGCCGATTTGTGACGGCGCTCAGGAGCGCGCTGTCTACCGGTTAGGGCGCCGCAGGAGCGCGCCACCCACTCCATACCAAGAAACGCACGTAGAGCGACCGCACGTCTTCCGCAATAAGCACGTTAATCGGCACTAGCAGAAGCGTGACCAGCGTTGCAAACAAAATACCAAAGGCCAGAGAGATACCCATGGGAATCAAGAACTGCGCAGTAGTCGATTTTTCGGCAAGCATGGGCAACAACCCAAAGAATGTTGTTAGCGACGTAAGCATGACCGGCCGAAAGCGCACGACACCCGCCGCCAACACCGCCTCCAGGCGCGTGCGCCCCGCACGGCGCTGTTGATTAACGTTATCTACCAACACCAGCGAATCGTTCACCACCACCCCAGTGAGCGCGAGCATCCCCAACAAACTCATCATCGACAGGGTGTAACCCATTAGCCAGTGCCCAAGTACGGCACCAATGACTCCAAACGGAATCACGCTCATCACCAACAGCGGCTGCGTGTACGACTTGAGTGGCAACGCCAGCATGCAATAAATCGCAAACAGCGCGAGCATAAGCCCAAGCTGCAAACTGCCAAACGACTCACGCTGCTCGCGCGCCTCGCCCTCCATCCGGTAGCTAATGCCCGGATACTGCAACAAGAGCTCATCAACATAGGCTCGTACGTCGCGCTGCAACAGCGTCATGTTGGTGTTTGCTTTCTCCACCTCCGCCGTGACATTCACCGTCCGGTAGCTGTCTACCCTGCGAATAACGCTCGGGCCTACCCCCGGAGTGAAGCTTGCTACTTGCGTTAGCGGCACCTGCGCGCCGTTGGGGGCCTGTATGAGCATTTCTTGAAGTGAATCGAACCCAGCTCGTTCGGCTCGCGGGAAGCGTATCAGCACCCGTATGTCGTCCCGGCCGCGTTGAATCCGCTGGGCTTGAAACCCCAGATAGGCCTGGCTGATCTGCCCAATAATGGCGCTACGCGTCAACCCAAGAACATGCCCCTGAGGCTTAACGTCTATGCGCAACTCTTCTTTGCCATCCGACAACGAATCCGCAATTTCATAGACGGTGGGGTAATCAGCCAGGTGGGTCTTTATCTTGTCGGCAACCAGCGACAAGGTTTCAAGCGAATTACCAGACAACTGAACATCGACCGGATCACCAAATCGAAAGAAGCCCGACCGGAAGGTGATCGACTCCGCTCCTGGCACTTCACCAATCTCACGGCGCCATTCGTTAATTAATTCATTAACGTCAATATCAATGGTGCGCTCTTCGGGTGCGATCAGTTCAAACCGCACCCGACCCAGGTGGGCCCCGCGGTCACCAAACTGCGAGCCCGTAGTAGCAAGTACGTGCTTGATCATGCTCTTGCCACTGTCTGTGTCGGTGTACTTACCCTGCAGATCCTGAGCGACGGTGAGAATTCGTTTGATCTGCCGGTCGGTGACATCAAAGGGGGAGCCCACCGGCATGACCAGTGATGCAGTCACCGACTCAAACACCACCGAGGGAAAGAAGCTGAATCGAGTCCAGCCGCTAACGATGAGGGCCACCACAATGAATAGTGAGCCACAGAAGCCGAGTAGTACGGTGTAGCGAAGATTCAGGCACTTCTGTAACAACGGCTGGTAAACGGTCAGCACACCACGTTCAAAGCCATCAGCAAAGCGCCGTTGGGCGCGTTGCAGAAAATTCGGTTCTTTCTTCTCATCGACAAGCGCAAGCGACTTGAGGTGCGCGGGCAGCACCAGCTTCGATTCAATCAGCGAAAACAAAAGCACGGGCAGAACCACCAGGGCAATGGGCCCCAGGATGTTGCCAAAGCGTCCATCGATAAATGCCAGGGGTAAAAACGCCACCATGGTGGTGAGCACGCCAAAGGTCACCGGAACCGCCACGTCATGGGTGCCCTTAATCGCGGCATCAATTCCGCTTTCACCCTTTTGCAGCCGCTGATAAACACTCTCGCCGGTCACAATGGCGTCGTCTACAACAATACCCAGCACCACAATAAAGCCAAACACGCTCATCAAATTAAGCGTAAGGCCAAACATGGGCATGAGCGCCACCGCACCGAGAAAACTCACCGGCACACCAATAAACACCCAAAAGGCGATAGCCGGGCGCAGAAACAGCGCAAGCAAGCCAATCACCAGCAAACCGCCATAGAATCCGCTGGAAAAAAGCACGCCAAGACGATTTTTCAGCTGCTGCGCATCATCGTCCCAAAAAGTAAGCTGCATGCCAACGGGAAGCGAGTTCTGCTTGCGCTCGATGTAGCCCCGTACAATTTCTGAAATCTCTAAGGCACTTTGCGCTCCGGTGCGGTCGATCTGAATCTCCGCCGCTGGCAGTCCATTAAAGGAGGTATCGATGGCGTCTTCTTCAAATCCATCGATAACGCGAGCAACATCCTGTACGCGAATGATAGAACCATCTTCATTGGTCTTAACCACAATGGTCTCGAACTCATTCTTGCGATACGCCTGACCTTTGCTGCGAATCAGAATGTCACCACCCTGGGTGCGCAGGTTGCCGGCAGAGTCATCTAGAGAACTTGCCCGCACCGCTTGCGCCACGTCCGCTATGCTGATCTCAAAGTCACGCAGTCGATCTTGCGAAACCTCAATGGCGATCTGGTAATCACGCACTAGTCTAAGCGTTGCAAGGCTAATCTCGGGCTCGAGCAACAGATCATCACGCACGCGCTCGGCGTACATGCGAATTTCATCTTCTGCGAAGGGTCCCGCAACAATCACCGAGATCACACCATATTGGCGCTGAGCCAGCCGAATAATTGGCCGCTCAGCCTCCACAGGAAAAGTATTAATCGCGCCTACCCGAGACTTGACCTCATCAAGCAGTTCGCGTGGATCATAGTCGGCATCTACATCGATCGAGGTGCGAGAGCTGCCTTCAGAAGACCGGCTTTGTACTTTCTCGACACCTTCGAGACCTTCTAGTGCCTCCTCTATGCGCGCAGCAATGCCAAGCTCTGCATCTTCGGGCGTCGAGCCGCGCAGCACCATGGAGACAGAGATAACGTCTGGATCAGAGCTTGGAAACACCTCCACCGCGATCTTCTCGTAGGCTGAATACAAGCCCAGCAACACAATGGTGACGAGCAAGAGATTAGCCGCCACATCATTACGCGCAAACCAGGCAATCATTGGCCGGCTCCAGCGGCGTCTATAACGGCTGAATCGCCACGTGCGATACGCACTGGCGTGCCTGAACTCACCTGGCCTAGCGGCGTGAGCACAAGCTCATCGCCAAACTCAAGGCCACTTGCAACCAACGCATCGGTTTCGTTTTGCCACAGCAAGTCAACAGAGCGGCGGGCGAGCAATCCCTCTTCAGCGACATAAGCAAAACTGTTCTGATAGATACTCTGTACCGGCACAATGCGTGCATCTACCAACTGCCGACCACCAAGTGCCGCCGTAACGTACTCGCCAATTTTTAGCGGCCGCCGGCCGTCGCTTGAAGAAAATGGATTGTCGATCTGGGCAACCACATGCAGTTGACGCGCAGTCGGGTCGATTGCGCCCTCGGTTCTGACAACCTTGCCGTACCAAACGGTGCGTTCACCCAGGTCAGAATAAATCTCTACGTCAGGCATCTGTGCAAGGTTAACGGCACCCTCGGGCAAATCGAAAAAGCGCAGATCGGCGTTGCGCAGCGGCAACCGCACCTCAACCAGATCGGTGGCATAAATGTCGGCAAGCGGAGCCCCCGCCGCCACCACTTCCCCAAGGTCAGCGCGCTGTTGCAGCACGCGACCATCATAAGGCGCTTGCACCGTTGCTCGTTCTAGATCGAGTTGAGACTTAGCAAGCGTTGCCTCAGCGGAGGCAAGCCGTGCCTGTGCCGCCGCCAGTTGCGGCTCGCGCAACACCAATGCCGTGGGTTCGCCGGTATTGCCCAGTCGCTTCCAGTCCCGGGCGGCCTGATTCGCACGAGCGCGTTCCTCTTCAACCAACTGTTGTGCATCGGCGAGCGCCGCTTGATTGATCTGCACGTCTGCTTCGAATTCGCGCGGATCAATGGCCAGTAAGACATCACCTCGAGCAAAGAAACCACCCTCACGCAGATTGTCGCTAACGCTGAGAATCTGCCCGCCCACCTGGGCAACAAGCGCACTCTGAGTACGCGGCGCAATGGTGCCGTAGCTCGCAAGCGTTATCTGGTACGCGCTGGGCGCTACCGTCATCACCTCAACGGTAATCGCCCGAGCTTTAGGCGGACCGCCTCGCGAACTCGATGGCGGATTGCGCAAAATGAGCAGGCCAATGCCCACCAAGACGGCGATTACCACAACAGGCAAGATCAACTTCTTCATTGCCGGTCCTCAACTACTCTTTCAATCGCCTGGTCTACATCACCACCAAGCCCAAGTCTGGCCCAACCGGCGACCTCTTCAAACAAGGCATTAATCCGCTGATCGCTCTGGTTATCAAAGGTGCCACCCAAAGCAAGATTCAGGCTAATTCGATTTTGCACTGCGCTGGCAGCGAGCCGAATCTGTGTGGTCTGGGCATCAAATGCCCGGCGCTGGCTTTCGAGCACCGTCGTATAAGTGACAAGCCCAGCTCGATACTGTTCAAAAGAAAGTTCAAGCGCCGCCTCAGCGTTCTCCTTTGCTTGTTCTGCCGCTACCAGCTGCGCACTTAGCGCCTGTTCCTGGCTAATGCCGTTTTCTACCTCAGCAAAGGCAGCAAACACCGTATTGAGATAGGCCGCTTCGGTTTGTTCGAAGCGCTGCCGAGCCTGCTGCTCGTTGGCCAGCAGCCGTCCACCTTGAAACAGCGGCTGAACCAGCGAACCTGCCAGCGACCAACCGAGTGGGCCGCCATCCAACAGATTGTTGGTATTAAACGACGCCTCGTTGTCGGACAGAGAGGACGTTATGGTTATCGTCGGAAATCGTTGTTTGTGGGCAACCGCAACCTGCGCATCAGCGGCCAACACATTGAGCCAGCTCGACTGCAAATCCGGACGCCGGGTTAAGAGCGTTCCTGGCAGTTCAACCGGCACGGCCTCGTTAAGCATCGGCAGCTGCGCCACAGTTTCAATGCGCCCTGCCGGATAGTCTGCAAGTAATAGCTCGAGTTCCGCCCGGGCCTCTTGACTGGTTTGTTTCTGCGCGGCCAGATTGACTTCTTCTTGAGCCACCGAATTTTGCGCAAGATAAACATCAAGCGCACTGTTAAGACCCCCCAGGTAGCCCCCTTCAACAATGTCGAGGCTCTCGCGCAAACTCGCAAGCCGCACCGCCAACATCGCTTCTATCTGAGCCGATTCAACGGCGGCAAAATAGCGGCTGGCAACCTGGCCAGCCAATGCCTGCTCCGCGTCGACATAGTTTGCAAGTTCAGAGGCAAAGCTCAGCTGCGCCGCACGCTGCGAGTCACGCAGCTCACCCCAAAAATCTAACTGCCAATTTAGGTTTAGGGATAACGCATAGGTATCTGTGGTGGCAGACGAAAACACCGCATCCGAAATCGTTCGGCGACGACTGCCATTGGAACCAAAGGACAACGCCGGCCAAAGTGCAGCACCCGCCACCCTCACACCATAAGCCGCCTCGCGAACCTGCGCTCGAGTCTGCTGCAGGCTGTAATTATCGCGCAGCGCACTTGCCACCAGCGAATTCAGATCTGCTGAATTGAACTGCGTGAGCCAGGGCGCTGCCTCAGAAACGGAGTCACCGCCGCGCGCCCAGCCCTCGAGGCGTTCGGAGGCAAGCGAAAGCGGCTCGATTTGCCCACTTTGGCACGCCGCCAATCCGAACAAGAGCACAACACTTCGAACTCTTAGAGAAAGGGTTTTCATACCCCTAATTGTATACGCACACCACCCAATCCCCAGCATCAGCGAGCAGCCAAAATCTGTCATTCACACCCAGGTATCCACAAACTGACAGGGCGTTCTGCTAAGGTGACCCCCTTCAGTCAAACAATCTTTAAAAGGCCATCAAATGTCCGATGTTGTCGCAGTATTCGAAACGAACAAAGGCACCATACGCCTCGACCTCTTCCCCTCTGCCGCCCCGGTTACCTGTGCCAACTTCGTTAATCTGGCAACCCGTGGCTACTACAACGGTTTGAAATTTCATCGGGTAATCGCCGACTTCATGGTTCAGGGTGGCTGCCCCCAGGGCACCGGCACTGGCGGCCCGGGCTATCAGTTCGAAGATGAGTTTGACTCGAGCCTTCGCCACGATCGACCGGGCCGTTTCAGCATGGCAAACGCAGGCAAGGGCACCAACGGCTCACAATTCTTCATCACCCACGTGCCCACGCCCTGGCTCGACGATGCCCACACCATCTTTGGCAGCGTGCAGGGTGACGCCGACCAGACTGTGGTGAATAGCATTGATCAGGGCGACTCCATTACCGAGGTAACCTTCGAAGGCGACACCGACGCGGTACTGGCCGCACAATCCGATCGCGTGGCCGAGTGGAATTCTAAACTGGGTTAGCGGCCCTTCTACCCGAAAGAAGGCCCGAGCACATGACACTAAAATGGATGCCCTGACCGCGACCGAACTGAGGGTGCTAGGTTCACTGCTTGAAAAAGCGGTTACCACGCCCGATCAGTACCCACTCACGCTCAACGCAATCATTTCCGCGAGCAACCAAAAATCCAGCCGCGACCCGGTAACCAATCTCTCTCAGGGAGAGGTTCAGCACGCGCTGCGCACGCTCGAAGACAAACTACTGGTAAGCAACGATCCCAATTTACGCGGCCGGGTTGAGAAATATATTCAGCGCTTCTGTAAGCCACCCTTTGGCATGTATGAGTTCGACGACGGCCAATACGCCGTGCTCACCGTGTTAATGCTGCGAGGTCCGGCAACGCCTGGCGAACTTCGGACGCGCACCGACCGCATCCACAAGTTCGCTGACAATAACGCTGTGCTAGACACTCTCCGCCAGTTGCAGAACTGGTCTCCCGACCCGTTGGTTGCAGAATTACCTAAAGAGCCCAATCGGCGTGATTGCTGCTGGGCCCAATTGTTCGGTGAAGACTCGAAGAGCTTTAGCGATCAGGCTCTGGCACGCTCTTCAGAAAACGCACCCGCCGCCAGACCAACGGAAGCATTAAGCACAGGCGACAAACAACGGATCGACGAGCTTGAACAGCGAGTTTCAGCGCTGGAAGCCTCGCTTGCCACGTTACAGAAAGCGCTAGGCGAATAAGGCTCTACTCAGCAAAACCCCGGGCCCGCACCAGCGCCTCAACCTCTGGATTACGACCGCGAAACTCTCGATACGCCTCCATCGGATCAATGGCGTTTCTGGGCGCAAACAAGTACTTAACCATGCGCGCGGCCACCTCTTTGTCATAAAAACCACCGGGGCTTTCTGCAAAGGCCTCCGCCGCATCAGCGGTTAATACCTCTGACCAGATGTAACCGTAATAGCCTGCAGCGTAACCTTCGCCCTCAAACACGTGCCCAAAATGCGGCGTGCGATGCCGCATTACCAATTCAGAAGGCATATCCAACGCCTTCAATGTCTCGCGCTCAAAGCTCGCAGCATCAAGCCCCTCAGGATTCATCGTATGCAACTTCATATCTACGATGGCCGATGCCAGATATTCAGTGGTCGCGAAACCCTGGTTAAAAGTGGCTGCTGCCTTGAGCTTTGCAACCAGCTCATCCGGAATCGATTGGTCAGTCTCGTGATGCTTGAGATACCGCTCTACCACAGGCGGAGTGAGCAACCAGCGCTCCAGTAGCTGGGACTGAAACTCGGTGTAGTCGCGAACACCCCAGTTCTGTGATGGGTAATCGACGTCAGCAACCAGCGCGTGCAGCGCGTGACCAAATTCATGGAACAGCGTTTCCGCATCGCTCCACGAAATAAGGCTGGCCTTGCCGTCGGGTGCTTTTACAAAATTGGAGTTATTAGACACCAATACGGTACGGTCGCCCCGATCAAAACCCTGCGCTGCACTGCTACGCGATCGATACGAACTCGCCCAGGCACCGCTGCCCTTACCCGGTCGCGCAAACGGATCGAGATACCAAAGCCCTACGTGGTCTGAAGTGCTAACGCGCTTCACTTCCCAAACTCGAACGTTGTCGTTTGCTACGGGCACAGCACCCACCGCTAGAGGGGAAAACTCGAGATCGAACAATTCACCGGCCACAAAAAACATGGCTTCAACAAGGTTGTCGAGCTGCAGATACTGCATAACCTCGTTCGAGTCGAGCGCATACTTCGAGCGCCGAACCTTGTCGGCATAAAACCGATAATCCCAGGGTTCAATGCTAATGGCAGCTCCGCGTGAGGCCTGCTCTTCATCGGCAATCGCCTGCATATCGGCGACTTCCCGCTTCACCTTGGCAATAGCTGCAGGCCACAGTTGCATCATCAGTTCTTCTGCCCGCGCCGGGGTTCTGGCCATACGGTTGTCGAGGCGCCAGTGCGCATAGTTATCGAAACCAAGCAGCTTCACCCGCTCGTGACGCAATTGCAGAATCTGGGGTATCAGCGGCACATTGTCGTGCTCGCCTCGATTGTCGCCGCGTGCGTAATAGTTGCGCCACACCGTCTCGCGAAGATCGCGTTCACTGGAATAGGTTAGAAAAGGGTCCATCGACGAGCGCGTATTGGTGATCGCCCATTCACCCGCTCGTCCGCGATCTGCCGCAGCCTGGGCCGCGGCGGCAACAACGCTCGATGGCAAACCGCCCAGCTGTGATTCAGTTAAATAGGTAACGTAGCCCTCTTCATCCGCCAGCATGTTGGCGCTGAAAAGCGTATACAAGTCCGCTAACTCTTTTTCGATGGCCGCATACCGCTCTGCACTATCGCCCTCGAGCGTCGCACCATTGCGTGCAAAACCGTCGAAGTGCTGTTTCAACAGCCGTTGCTCCGCTGCAGTTAAGTCTTGCTGCGCGGATGAGTTTTGCACCGCAGATACACGCTTGAACAACGCCTGATTCTGATTGATCTGAGAGTTATAGGCGGCCAGTAAAGGAGCAACCTGCTTTTGTACTTCGCGAAACTCTGCGCTCGATTCGTTGCCTGACCAAACGCGGTAATAAACCATCGCGTTGTCGAGCGCTTCGCCGGAGGCTTCTATCGCCCCAACCGTGTTGGTAAATGTCGGCGCTGCCGTGTCGGCCGCGATGCGATCGATTTCAGCCAGGTGCTTTTCTATCCCGCGCTCGACGGCGGGTTTTAGGGCGGCAAGATAAAGGGGGTCTTTCAGCCACTGAAACTGCGGCACTCCGCCGTATTCGCC
The DNA here is from genome assembly GCA_964519335.1 of uncultured Pseudomonadales bacterium. Classification (GTDB taxonomy): domain Bacteria; phylum Pseudomonadota; class Gammaproteobacteria; order Pseudomonadales; family Azotimanducaceae; genus JALZVT01. The sequence goes on along the minus strand of CAZFIA010000001.1, from coordinate 39,460 downwards.
CGGCCAGTTCGCAAGCATCGAGCTTGCCGCGGCATCTATATCAGACGAAGTAAAAGATGCCGAGACAGACGTTGACTCAGGTACCGGGAGAGACGCCAAAACATCTTCTGTTGTCGAACCTGTTGAGGCGCAACTACTCAGTCCAACGACAGCACAAAAACCCAAAACAAATTGACCAAACCACCCTCCTAGAGCTTTAGGTACTGAGATCTCAATCGAAAAACTATTTGCCATTGCTTGCCTATTTTGGAACTGAAAACCGCAGAAAAACCGAATGATCGCCAAATCTATATAGAGAGCGGGGTCTGGAAGTCTAACGCAGTCAAGAAGCCCACAAACGTCCGAATTCTGTCAAACGTAACATCTATTTTACGAATTCCGGGCCCCTTTATGTTTACACGCTCAGACCCTGTCTTATGCTGACAGGATATGTCAGAACCTATTCTAAATCTGAACCAGTCTGATCGCGCCGACCGTGCGCGAGAAATCGACGCGGATATTTTTGAGCTCATTCAAAAGGTAGCCAACGCAGAACAGCTGCCGGCTGCTGAACCCTGGGCCGGTACAAGTGTATTGATTTGCGCACCCGGACAGGACTGGTCCAACTCACCGAACACCAGCACCTATGCCTCAAATGGTATGACCTGGGTAGTGACTGAATATGTCGAGCCGCTCAGCTGGTGCTTTCTTCAGCTGCAGACCCTGTTGTCCCCACACCTCGATTATGTCGGCTCCAGAGACGTTTTCAGTCACCTTGCTGACGCGTCTATCGACTTTCTGGGCCGCACCTCAGCCGGTGAGCTCAACTTCCAGCCCGACGCTCGCGCCAAAGCCCTGCTGCTATTCGTGTTGCAGGCTGCACGCCGCCTGGTCGCCAACCCGGCCTAGCCAGTTCCCTGTTCGAAAGCGCAGGCAGCTTTTGGAGCGCCCGCAGCTTTTAAAAGAGCACCCCTACTAAGTGTTTACAACTTGCCCACACGGGCAATATACCCAACACCTGTGCCACACATTAACGTGTCAAGACTTGGGACACGGACATCCAAAATGCGCGACTCGCGCCAACTTACCGTTTTGCGGTCACTATTCAGAACACTTCATCCGGCATTGACGTCGACTTTGAAGAACGGCCTGGAACCTGCAAAACGCATGTTTAACGGCGCTTATCAGCGCTCAACTGCAAATAAAGAAAAAGAAACAGAAACAGAGAATGCGGAAGTAAGAGCGGATGAACACGCTGATACCGCAGATGCAAAACGCGCAGAGTTACCCCCTCTCCCGCGCTCGCTCACCGATGAGTATCTAGTCACCGAACTTGAAAAGGCCACCAGCCAATTCGACCTGCAACGTTCTGGAAGAAGCAGCGCTGGACAAACCCAAGCTGGGCAAACTGACTCAGCCCACAGCAGCTCCCGCAAGCCAGGCAAACCCGCCCGTGGTCGCAAACACTTCAGCCGCGACTCATTGCTTTCGCTGCTGGAGGAGGCCAAGGTACGCATTCAGGTATTGGAGACTGAGCTAGAGCTGGCCCGCGGATCGGAACAAAACATCCCGTTGCTCACTGAAGAGTGGAGCGACGATTTGCCGAGCACCCATTCCCGCAAGCCCGACTAGACGCCCACTAACGATCTGCCTGTCAGATCGAGCGGTCAGGTAGAGCAACTGATTTGAACAAAGAAGAATTGCGGTTAGCCGTGGTGATATATGGCGGCGCCTCGCTGGCCGTATACATGCACGGGGTCACCAAAGAGCTCTTCAAACTGGTACAGGCCTCCAAGGCTGTGCGCGATCGCGTCGAATCAACGGCAGATTCGGCGCAAAAATCACCCCCAGAGCCCGCTCAAGATACCGAAGACGTGTACGCGGATCTGCTGTGGAAAATGAACCAGAACGGCGAATTTCGAGTCGTCATTGATGTAATCGCCGGTGCATCTGCGGGTGCGATCAACGGCTCGATGCTCGCCAAATCGCTGGTGCACGATCTGCCACTTGACGCCCAAACCGCGGTTTGGCTGAACAAAGCCGACGTCGACCACCTGACCGACGATACGGTAAACAGCTGGCGCCGTGTGTATACCCTACCTTTCTTGAAGGCAGTCACCCGCATGTTCCCTGCGCGCTTCCGTGCCAACGCAGAAACTCGCGCCAAACTCGAGAAATTTCTCCGCAAGGCATGGCTTGCGCCACCGCTATCCGGCAAGCGACTGTGCAATATTCTGCTCGATGCGTTGCGCGAGGTGAGCGCTGGCGCCACCAGCGACAGCACTTTGCTGCCCTACGGCCAGAGGCTAGACTTTTACGCGAGCATCACCGATCTGTTTGGTTACCCGCGCAGCTTTCGGCTCAACGACTCTACCGTGATTCGCGAGTCGGAACACGCAATCGCGGCACGATTGGTACACGTAGAAACTCCGCAAGGTCGAAAATCCAGCGACTTCCGTGATTCCAATAACCCGGCACTGGTCTGGGCGGCGAGAGCCAGCTCCTCATACGCGGGAGCCTTCTCGCCGTTTCATCACACGGAGCTTATGGAAGTTCTACAAGAGCGCGGTGATGCCTGGGACCCAACCGATTTCTTGAAGCGCAAGGTGCTTTTGCAAGACACTCAGCCCGCCTCCGACGTATTTGATCCTGCCGATCGTTACTTTGTCGACGGCGGCATCGTCAACAACAAGCCGTTCGCAGCAGCACTTGAAGCGCTGCACCATCGACCAGCAGATAGATCCATCGACCGCTGCATCGTCTACATAGAACCCCTGCCCAACCAAAACGACGAACGGGATCCCAAACAATTCCTCAAATTTTTCGGCACCATAAGAGCAGCGGTCACCACCATACCGCGCAACCAACCTATACTTGCAGAACTCACTGAGGTTGCCGATCGCGATGCCAACGCGCGCATCAACCTGCGCTTGATAAGCAGTAATCGCACTAACGTCGATGCTCTGGTTGCCGGCAATCGGGCCGATCCAAACAGCGCCCCAAGCGTTGGAGAATTGCTTGAGCTCCGCGCTAAAATGCGCGAAACCGCTCGCAGCCAGATGGGTATTGCGTTCGAAGCCTACAGCCAACGCCGAGTGTGGCGGTTATCTGAGGGTCTAATCAAAGAATGGCAGGTACTGTTGCCAGGGCAAGAAAGCCAGGACACAGAGCTCGCCATGATCGAGACAGTAGAACGCTGGCTCGAACAAGACTCGGCCGACGCAGAAGATCCGCACGCCACCTTCTTGTACCGATTCGACGTGACTTACCGCATCCGGCGTCTGCAATTTCTCATCCGCTCGATCAATCAGCGCTTCGCTGTACTCGACGAAGACAGCCCTGAAGGAGCCGTCATCGGCGCTCTGAAATTACGCTGCTACGCGCTTCTGCAAACGCTCTACGGTATGCGGCGCGCGCAAAACTTGCAGAGCTTTGTCCTTGAACAAATTCGTTCTGCGAGTACTCAGCTGCCCATGCCGCCACGAACAGCGGTCACCATGCTCAGACTTCTGTCGCGAACGCTACGCTTACCCACTATCGACCGCGAGACAGACGAGATGATTGCGGAACATTGCGGCCAACTAGAAGATCTGCATTTACGTAACAGCGTGCTGGCCGACTACGCCGGTTTCGCCATGTACGATGTGTTACTGACTTCCGGCGGCACTGAGACCCACGACACCGATCCACTGACGCGCCTGCGCATCGAACGCTTTAGCCCTGAAGATTCTGTGGGCCTGCGCGATCACTTTCAGGGTTTGCGCAGCAGCGATCTAATGAGTTTCGCCGGCTTCTTCAATCGCAGCTTCCGCGAACACGACTACCTGTGGGGTCGCTTGAATGGAGCAGATCGAATCGTCGATCTGCTCTCAGGGGCGGCCGGTGCTCTTCTCGATGAAGCCGGGCAGACCGCCATGCGCCGCGCGCTATTCCTCGCAGTGCTCGACAGCGAGCAATCCAAACTTACCCAGGCGCAGCCGTTGCTTGCGCGCCTGCGAAAGGAGCTCGGTTAGCGCTTGGCCACATTAAGTGCTGAGTCTGCCATCCGCGCATACTGCCCATCATCCGCCTGTAGCGAGAGCACAACGCGACCATTCTTGCTGGTCTGACACGCCACGCGCTTGGCCACGCGGGCGCCGTTTTCCCAGGCATAGGCGTTGAGGTAATAGTCTGTCTTGTCTGACTGACGGCTAATGAGATAGTGACGCGGGTAGGTAATGCCCGACAAATCTCCGGCAGCGATCGCATCGACACAGTTATCGTAGCCGCGTTGGTCCACCAGATCATTGGCACTGGCGGACGTAGACAGGCCCACTCCGGCACCAAGCACCAGGCTAGAGGCAAGAATTTTGCCGAGAATTGGGCGGGCAAGGCGATTTGCGGGGGTGGCGGTCTGAGTCATGGGTAATCTCACTCTTCTTTGGGGGGGAATTACGAAATGTGTTACCTAAAGTAACGAAATCCGATTGCATTGGGAAGTAAAGTAGCGTAGAACCGGTTTCTCAGGATTTTTAGGGGGTGCCCATGGCTCAACCGTCCTACCAGCTCGACTGGAATCTGATTCGAACCTTCACGGCGGTGATTAGCACCGGTAGCCTGAGTGCGGCCTCAACAGCGCTGTCGCTGACCTACCCCACCGTCGCGCGGCATATCTCAACCCTTGAGGAAAGCCTGCAACTCACCCTTTTTGACCGCACCAGCAGCGGCATGACCCCAACAGCAGCCGGCGCTAAGCTCGCCGCCACCGCCAAAACCATGCGCACTCAGGCCCTGGCCTTCGAAACAGAAACCGACGCTCTGCGCGCGGATCCTGGTGGCAGCGTTCGAATAACGCTCTCAGACTATTTAACCCCCATGATCCCGGAGCTTCTCGAGCCGCTCAAAGACGCAGCACTCGGCGCCGCTGCCACCCTCGAAGTAGTGCCCAGCACCCTCCGCCTGAAGCTCATGCAGCACGACGCTGACATCGCATTGCGCCACATCCGGCCAACCACCCAAGATCTAATCTGCCGCAAAGTAGGCGTTGTGGCGCTGGGGTTGTGGGGCAAAGCCAGCTATCTGGCGGACCACCTGAAAATGAACACCCTTTCTTACATCGATAGCCTAAGCCAGGCAAACCTTCAGCGCGGTGCCGAAAGACTCGGCTTACAGATCCCAGACGAGCAGATCAGTTACAGGTCGGATTGCGTTTGGAGCCAGATTCACGCGGCTCGGCGCGGTTGGGGCGTTCTCGTTTTACCCAACTACCTCGGGGCCCACTACCCGGAACTCGAGCGCGTAGAGGCACCATTCGAAATTCCCCCGCTCGAATTGTGGTTAGTTGCACGCAAAGACATGCGCGAAAAGCCTCTGCATCGTGAGGCCTTTGATGCTCTGGCACAGAGTGTAGAAGCAACCTTCAACGAAACAGGCGATACTAGGGCGCCGCTAAATCTAAGCACTGCGCGCTCAGCACCGCTTGATCCAATCACTAAAAGAACAGCTTGCAACGGAAGAACAGCTAGTGACGAAAGAACAGCTCGAAGGGCGGATCACCGAACTGGAAACACGCATCGCGTTCCAGGAAGATCTGCTGAGCACGCTGAATGACGTTGTCGCATCACAAGATCAAACGCTTTCGAGCCTCACCAGAAAACTAGATACCTTGCTTAGGCAGATCGAAGAACAGCAGCGCCAAAGCGGCTACGGGGGAGATAACAGTAACGCTGCGGCGCACGAGCCACCGCCGCACTATTAACCAAGAAACCAAGAACAGACTAAGACCCGACGCTTACGGCGAGCTCTAAAGAAGATGGCCCGAGACCACCATTAAGTAGCGATTGCACGCACGAGAACGGTTTGTAATAACCCACCTGCTCTCCAGACTCACGAACAAAACTGCCCTGTACCATTCCCAACAACCGGTTACTTTCAAGATCCCAAACCGGGCCGCCGGAACTACCAGGATAAAAAGGTTGGTCAACGGCAATGACTACATCAGATTTGCAGGCCGTATCTGGTGTAACTGAGTCATAGTTCTTGAACACCACTTCTACAATGCGCGCCTGACGCCACTCACGATCATCATCTGGCGCTACAAATTCATACCAACCTATAGATTGACGTTGTGACAAGTTAATGGGCATGGCGCGCGGATCGCGATCGTTACACCAGGTTGCACAGAGTTTTGTAGGTAAATCAAAAATTGCGATGTCATTCCGCGCGTCAACCAATCGCGGTTCTACCACGATTCCCCCAAGCTCAATACTTCGTTCAAAGGTGCCGTGATGTTCCAGAACATCGATGTTGTGAAACACCGTAAAAAACTGATGCCCAACAACAAAGCCGGTGCCATGACGAACCTCTCTGGTCCCATCTTCATAATGAGTGCTCGTGCGTATGTCATGAACGTCGAGCTCGTTGGCGGTAGGATGGGCGATAGCAAGTTGCGAACTTGTTGTTGTCGAGGGATCGATCTGGGCAAACGTGCAGGTGGCGGAAATCCAGGCGGCCACTAGAAGAATCGCTTTGAGTCGCATACCGCTTAGGGTGCTTTTTTGATTGTTATGTCGGATGCCATTACCTCCTGTATCCGTGCTGCCTGTACTGCCATCATTCAGAGCGCTTGAAAGTCGAAGCCACTACTCAATCGCTAAGCCCTCAGCTTACCCAAGGCCTTCGAGGCGGCGCCAGCGATTCAAACAAAGCCATACATAACGGATAATTTCTCAACAGTCTCGACCTCGTTTAGGCTATACCCGTGGGACCATGCCCAGAATCAGGGCGCCGAACATGGCTCTACGCGACAGATTTACATCAAAAACACTTAAACAGCGCATCCACTTACAGATATCTAACACCCAACAACCAACACCCCGTCCTTAGTCGATTAACCAAGAGAAACGCTAGATGAGCAGCAACGAAAACAACAAATTAGACATCAAGCCCAATGGTCATGACTTTTCTGCAATGCACCAACGCATGCAGTGGTACATCGACCAGGACATCACGTCGTGCTGCATGTCTTTGGTACTCAATGGTTTGGACATCGTCGACTACAAGACGTTCGGCTACATGGATCTCGAAAGTCGGACACCCCTGCGCGACGACGCGATTTATCGAATGTACTCAAATACCAAAATAGTTACCTCAGTTGCTGCAATGATGCTGTTAGAGCGCGGCGCCTACTCGCTCGACGATCCGCTCGAAAAACACCTGCCGGAATTCGCCAACATGCAGGTGCTAAACAACGATGCCAAAACACTTACTGATACCGTCGCCGCTACGGCCTCTGTAACTCCGCGTCAACTGCTGAGCCATTCGGCGGGCTTGTCATACGGATTTATAGAACCAGAATCTGTTATTGACGCGGGCTATCTCGCCGGAGGCATCAACATACTGGGTGACTACGACGAGACGCTTGAACAACTCAGCAAACGTCTGGGTGAGTTTCCTCTGGTGTACCAACCTGGCAGCCAATGGCGTTACAGCTTCGCAACCGACGTAACCGCAAGGCTTATCGAAGTACTATCGGGACAGAGCTTTGACGCATTTCTGCAAGAGAATATATTCGCACCGCTCGGCATGAGCGACACCGGTTTCTTTGTTCCACAAGACAAACAGGATCGATTTGTCACTATGTACGCGGGTATCGATCAGCTAGATCCTATGAAGCCGGGCCTTGTAAAAGCAGACGACCCCAAAACCGGGATCTACAGCAAGCCTAGAAAACTACAGTCTGGCGGCGGGGGCCTTGTTTCCACGGTGCAAGACTACCTCACATTTATTCGCACGCTGATCAATGGCGGCGAATACAACGGGGTGCGCTTACTTAAGTCAGAAACGCTCGCGCTCATGCGTACCAATCAACTGGCGCCCAATGTGGGCGTTGCGTTTCCCATGTGGTCGATGCCAGGCACCGTTTTTGGCCTGGGTTTTGCGCTGCGCGAATCTATTGAGCCTGATGATTCCAAGCATGCGCAAGACGAGTACTTCTGGGGTGGCATGGCCGGCACACACAGCTGGATGGCGCCACACACAAACATAGCGGGCATGTGTTTCACCCAGCGCATGCCGGGTTTCTGGCACCCGTTTAGCCACGAGTTTCGCCAGCATGCCTATGCCTCTGTGTGAATTTCGCTGTAGATCTCTCCCCGCTGTGCTTGCACTGCTGCTGTTTTTTTCTCAAACGGGCACGGCAGCAGGCCTGGATTCGCGCACCGCTATCGAACGCGCCGTGTTGCAGATTGAGCTCGGCGATCTTGCGCTCGCCCGCAGCTACCTTGCGCGACCCTTAATTGACCCACGTATCACACCCGAAGAGCGGTCCCGCGCCTATTATTTGCAGGGCTACTCTTTGGAGCTTTCTGATCATCATGTATCGGCCGCGCAAAACTACACCCGCGCACTTGGGTTCAATCAAGATAATCCTGCCACGCTTGCCGCCCTCGGTCACCTCTATGCTCGCGGTCTCGGTATCGAACAAGACAACGAGCAAGCAAAGGATTTGTTGCGTCGTTC
>CAZFIA010000001.1:11346-30882 GCA_964519335.1 uncultured Pseudomonadales bacterium | reverse complement strand
GCGGTCTCGGTATCGAACAAGACAACGAGCAAGCAAAGGATTTGTTGCGTCGTTCAGCCCAGCAGGGTCACGCACCAGCAATGACTCGCCTGGGGGCGATACTACTTGGCGGCCTGTCCAAATCACCTAACCCGCGGCAAGACCTGGACGAGGCAAGGTCCGTTCTAGAAAGCGCAACCCGGGCAGACGACGGCGAAGCCTTCCTGTTTTTGGCACAGAGTTATCGCGCATCCCACACCGCAGAGCCCGACCCCCATAAGGCTCTCGAACTATACCGGCAGGCGCTCTTGCTCAACGAAGGCGCTGCCTTCAACAGCATCGGCAATATGCATTTGACGGGCGAGCTGGGTGAACCCGATACCGATGCCGCGCTAGTTGCATTCAATCGGGGGGCGAGTGCCCAGGATGGTCCAGCGCTGGTTAGCCTCGGCTATCTATATCTGGTGGGGTCCCACGTCACCAAAGATCTCGAGCGTGCCCAAACTCTGTTTCAACAGGCTGCAACAAGAGGCGAAACCAAAGCTCATCACTATCTGGGCTATATCGCTGAAAGCACTAGCGACGAGGAACAGACGAGCGAGGAGAAGGCCATAGATCACTATAAGCAGGCTGCAGCCGTCGACCATCCCCCAGCGCTGAAACGCCTCAGCGAGCTGGCCTTCGCAAACGCCCAACCGGCTGAAGGCTTGAGCTATCTGCGAGCCTTTGTCGCAGCAACCCAGCTAGACGCTCAAAACCCAGATTCATCAAAAGCCACGCCCCACTGGCGCGCCACGCATCTGTTGGCCTGGCTCCTGGCAACCCATCAAGAGCCCGAACTCAGAGACGGTGCCGCAGCACTACAATATGCGCAGGCCATCGTTGCCAACAAACGCTCCGCCGCTACCCTCGACACCCTTGCCGCCGCCTACGCTGAAACCAGCAATTTCGCCGCCGCCATTGCCACCCAAAGTGCGGCACTAGACCTCCTTGAGCCAACAGAGAGCGAACAATCCAGGCGCGTCGACTACGGGCAAAGACTCGCCGCTTACGAGCAACAATCACCCTGGCGCGAAGCAACTGTGGCCCCGAAATAGGGCTTCCGGTAGGGTATGCGCTTCGTCTATAAGCAACAAAAGCAAGCTATAAGCACGTGAATCAGACAGCAAAAATCCGCCAGCGCGAGCGCACCCAAAAAGTGTTCAACGCGATCAAGACCACCGTCGACAACAGCACCTCGCAATCCTTCCGGTCGGGAGACATAAGCCAAACACTGCGCAACGGCGGCTTCCCGTTGGGTAGCTGGGAGGTACGAGGAGAATTCTCAGCCTTGCAAAACATCAACATGATTGAACTCGACAGCGCCGCCGCCGATTGGCGGCTAACCGATACCGGCGCCAAGACCGTCAAGCTGAGCTAATTTACATGGCAGACGCAAAAGCCAAAGCGGCAGCAAAAAACAAAGCTCCGGCAAAAGCCAAATCAGCAAAGGACGACAAACAGACCGAGCTCGCTGAATTTGAGACCTCGCTCGACGAGCTTGAACTGTTAGTTAGTCAGATGGAATCTGGCGAATTGAGCCTCGAGGAATCGCTGCAGGCCTTCGAGCGCGGTGTCGCGCTCACTCGGAGCTGCCAACAAGCACTGAAAACTGCTGAGTTGCGGGTTCAGGCACTCACCGACAACGACGACTCACCAGACGACCAAGCCGGTAAGTAATTGCGGTGACGGCAACCACCGAGCACATATCCCAACAAATCGACGAAGCGCGGGTTACCGTCGAAAACGCACTCATTGAAGCACTGCCCGCCGAATCGACTGCAAGCCCCTCTCCCAGCTCAGCATCAGCTTTAGCCCCTAATTTGATCGCCGCTATGCGCTACGCAACGCTCGCCGGCGGCAAGCGGCTACGTCCTCTTTTGTGCATTGCATCCGCCGAGGCTGCAGGTGGCCACCAGGAGCAGGGTCTAACTGCAGGCTGCGCTATTGAGTTCGTCCACACCTATTCGTTGATTCATGATGACCTGCCAGCAATGGATGACGACCAACTCAGACGCGGCAAGCCCACCTGCCACGTTCGATTCAACGAAGCCGAAGCTATTCTCGCGGGGGATGCGCTGCAGGCACTGGCGTTTGAGTTACTCGCGGACCAGCAGTTACCCGCCAGCACCTGCCTGGCCATGAGCAAATATCTCGCTCGAGCCGTCGGTTGGGCAGGCATGGTGGGTGGCCAGTCGTTCGATTTGGCACTCACCCAGGCGAGCCGCAGCCAGCAGAAAATTCCCCAATCCCGCTTGGAGGACCTGCACGCAGCAAAAACCGGAGCCTTACTTAAAGCAAGTCTTGAACTGGGCGCAATGTCGGCCCAACCCGAAAGTGAGGCAATCATCAGCACCTGCGGATTAATTGGTGAGCGGCTTGGCCTTGCCTTTCAAGTGATCGATGATGTCCTCGACGTAAGCCAGACCACAGAGACTCTAGGTAAAAACGCGGGCTCAGACGCCGCTCAAGGTAAAACCACCTTCGTTGACTTAAAGGGCGAAGAAGGCGCACGACAATACGCCTATGATTTGTTTGCAGAGGCCAAGAGCCACTTCACCAAGTTGCCCGGGCCTACAGAGTTATTAGAGGCAGCCGCTCGAGAGGTTGTTTTTCGGGATCACTAGTCAGAACTAGCAAGTGGCTTAGTAGACTTGCGTGAGGCTCAGAACGCCATCGGCTTCTCTAAGGTTGAGACCGCCAAGGAAAGACATGCCAAGCAGCACTTCCTCCGGATAAAAACCACCTACCACCGCCGCGCGCACGTTATGCTGCACAAGGCCCGCTACCGCAACCTTATCCAAGGTAACAAAGTGAGAGGTAGCGCGACCGTTGGCGGTAACAACCTGGCCAACCTCACCAGCCAAATAATCAATACCCAACTTGTCGGCCTGGGCCGAACTGATTGCGATAACCGAAGCACCGGTATCTACCAGCGCGGGGACCTGCTGGCCATTCACTGTAAGCTGAACCCGGTACTGACCATGCTGGTCGGCGGGAACGGTAATGACGTTTTTCTCAACGGCTTTAAAGTCGCCCGCAATGCGACTAGAAAGATCAAGTTTGAGCTTCCTATCTTCAAATCGAATAACGGCATACGAAAGTGTTGATGAGACCAACACCACTCCTTCCGGTGATTTTTGTCCCTGTCGCAAAATTCGTTGGTTACCATTGATGGTGAGTACCGCCTGATTGCCGAACAATCCATTCACTTCAATAAAAGGAAGATCGCCAGCGGATACCTGCACTACCTGCACCGCCGCAAGAACCGCGCCAAGCAGGAAAATTCCAGAAGCGATTCGAGATGCAAAGGACGTGAGTGGGCGAATGGGATGTGCTCCGCATGCAGTCAGGAGTTCAGAGTGCAGTATGCCAACTCCCAGGTAATCTACTTTTAACTGGCACCAACAATGCTCTCGATTAAGGTCAATCTGAGAACTGGTCGACTTTATGGGTGAATATTTGAGCCAGTGTTTGGGCCAATCTCTCGGTCCCTCTACAAAATAAGTAACAGGGCGACCTGTACAACAACCAACGCCATAACCCCCGCGATCACGTCATCGAGCATCACACCTACCGGTGTGTGCATGCGATCGGCCCAGGACACTGGCCACGGCTTCCAGATATCAAACAGCCGAAAGGCGGCAAAACCTAGCAGCGCCGTCCACCATAGAAGCGGGGCAAACAGCAGCGCAATCCACACGCCCAAAATCTCATCGATGACTATTTCGGGTGCATCCATCACCCCGAAGCGCTGTTGCATTGAACGAATAGCAACCAACGACAGTACAAATACCGCGGCCAACAACGCACCCAACCACGGCAGCGACAAATGCCCGACTAAAGCAAACCAGAGCGCAACGCCCAATACAGAACCCCAGGTACCCGGGGCTCGCGGCATCAATCCAGAACCAAGACCACACGCATAAAGCACAGATGGATAACGCAGGTCTGCAAACGACAAAGCGCGCCGCTCGGTCTTCTTATGATGCTCTACGTCATCCATCGTTCGATGTCTCAGCGATATCGGAAGCCTTAGACTTTTCGGAGGCACGAAAGTGATCATAACCGCGCGCTTCAAGCACTTCCCCATCGAGCCGCAGGGCGTTTTCGCGCAAGCTTTCAGTAGGTTCACCCCGACCATCGAGGCCTACACAACTGCCGATGGCAACAGCATCTGGCGCCAGGCGGCGTATCTTTTGTGCATTCGAAGCTGGCGCGGTGAAACACAGCTCGTAATCGTCCCCACCGTGCAATGCCTGAGCAAGCGTTGCGCCAGCAAACCTAGGAATCTGCTGAGCCGTCAAGTCGATGCCTAAGCCACTGGCCTTCGCAATATGGCCCAAGTCTGCGGCAAGACCATCAGAGATATCGATAGCCGAAGTCGCAAACTTGCGCAGGGCAACACCCAACGCAAGGCGCGGTGGCGGCAAATAATAGCGCTCTTGTGCAGCACTCATATCAGCACCTGCTGCATCTATCTGCGTGAGCGAATTGTCTTGGAGCGCTACCGCAGCTCCACCCAGAGCACCGCTCACCCAAACATCATCACCCACTTGCGCACCGCTGCGCAGCAGCGCATCGCCCGCAGGCACTATGCCCTGCACGGTGACACTCAAACTCAGCTCTCCAGCCGTTAGATTGCCACCCGTTACAGGACAGCCAAGAATTTTGGCGGCACTCGCAAAACCCGCACTCAGATCGCGCACCCATCTCGCCTGGGTTGTTGTCGGCAGCACCAGCGCCACCACCGCGGCAAGCGGCGTTGCACCCATGGCGGCAAGATCCGACACACTCACCCGCAGCGCCCTCTCGGCGATCAGGCGCGCTGGCGCCCTAATTGGGAAGTGAATATCGGCCACTAGCGTGTCTACGGAGGTAACCAGCTGATGCCCCGTTGGGACGGTCACCACGGCGGCGTCATCACCCGGCCCCACAACGACAGCCGGGCCGCCGCTCGCTGCGCCCAGTTCGGCCACAATCGCATCAATGAGCTCAAATTCGCCCATGGCCAGTCCTCATTGCAGTATTGCTACTCGAGTATCTAAGAAGCCGCGGCTGTTTACCCTAAGAAGCCGCGGCTATTCACATCAAGAAGCCGCGGCGCTTTCCACAGGTCGGAGCGTTTTTGCCAGTCGGTCAAGCACCGCGTTAACAAACTTATGGCTGTCTTCCGCACCATAACTCTTGGCAAGCTCTACCGCCTCGGAGATAACGACCCGATACGGAACCTCATGGCAGTCTCTAAGCTCGTAACACCCCAAGAGCAAAATACCCCGCTCAACCTTGCCCAGCTCCTCTGCCGTGCGCGTCATAACGGGCTCAAGCAGCGCATCAAACTCAGCTGTTTGATGCATAATCACTTTGAGTGCAGAGCGAAACAACTCACGATCAACCTTCGCAAGCTTGTCAGCCGCAGCAAATTGCTCTTCAAGTTCGTCGGTGGCCGAATCCGCAAACTGCCATTGATAGAGGGCCTGCACCAGCGCTGTCCGAGTGCGGTGTCGCGCCCATCGATCGGAACCTTTGCCCACTAGGCACCACCACTAAAAACATCGTTAAGCAACGCATCAGCAAGGTTAGCCACCTCTAATACGGCTAGCGCACCGTCTGCGCCTTTGTGACCCGCCTTGGTGCCCGCGCCGTTCCAGGAGACTCTGATTGATCGTGCCGTCGTCATCGTCGCTATCCGTCTTACTCTTTCTTGATCGTTCTTAGTCGTTCTTAGTCGTTCTTAGTCGTTCTTAGTCTGGACTCAGAAACCCGTTTGGTAAGCCCAGCGGCACCAAATCAAGGGTTTCCAAATTGCGATCAGGTCGAACCAGTCGGGTACGCGTATCCGCACCTAGCTGATCTACACAGGCTATTTTAGCCTCAATGGCTTGCGACATGGTGGTGAGATGCAAATCTGCAGTTGGACGCGCATCGCTACCCAAAAACTTAGGGGCGGTGTAGATCAATAATTCATCCCATAGGTCTAGCCGCAAGAACTCGCCAACCAGGGAGCCACCGGCCTCAACGAGCACCTCGTTGCAGCCACGCTCGGCCAAATCGGCCAAAACGGCGTCTATATCAGGCCGCGAATCAGTATTTGGCGCATCGATCCAAAGCGTTGCCTCGCCATCGTTAAAAATCGTGCTATCAGCTGGGGCTCGTCGCTTGCTGTCTAGCACCACTCGCAACGGCTGACGCAGAACCTGCTCGCCATTAATGGCAGCAGCAAGCAAGGGTTCGCGAACCCCAAGCGACGGGTTATCAGCCACCACCGTACCGGCGCCAGTAACAACGGCACCACTGCGCGCACGCCAGTACTGCACGTCACGACGCGCAATCGGCCCGGTTATCCACTTGCTTTCACCCGAGGCCATGGCCGTCCGGCCATCGAGCGATTGCGCCACCTTAATGCGAACATAAGGCCGCTGCGTAAGCATGCGTTTGCGGTGGCCATAATTTAGCCGTTCAGCTTCATTCAGCCCGGCTTCTTCATCTGCCAAGACATCCACCTCAATGCCTGCTGCCCGCAACTGCTTCACGCCTTCGCCTGCAACTTTAGGATGCGGATCCAGCATCGCCACAACAACGCGCACAACGCCAGCATCAATTAGCGCGGCCGTGCACGCTGATGTGCGTCCTGCATGAGAACAGGGCTCCAGAGAGACATAGGCGGTCGCACCGGAAACGTTGTCGCCTGCATGGTTATTACGTGCATCACGCAGCGCATTAACTTCGGCGTGGGCATCCCCCGCACGCTGATGGTAACCGCGACCAACGATCCGCCCATTGTTGACAAGCACGCAGCCCACGCGCGGGTTGGCCGTAACCGAAAACATGCCCATTTCAGCAAGTTCAATTGCGCGAGTCAGAAACAGCCGATCGGCATTATCAATAGTAGTGTGGACACTACTCACTTGGATTTGGGTTCAGTGCGCGAACGCCGGGTTGCTTCAGCCACGGGCTCACCGTTGGGATCAAGCTCACTAAGCCGGGTGATTTCCGCCTGAAACTCTTCGATGTCCTGAAAATCGCGATAGACGGATGCGAATCGCACGTAGGCAACCACATCAATTTCTTTGAGTTCTTCCATTACCATTTCGCCAACGGCTCTGGAGGGCAGCTCTCGCTCTCCCGTACTGCGCAATCGGTGCATGATGCGCAGAAGCGAGGATTCAACGGCTTCTGTGCTTACCGGGCGTTTTTCGAGCGCGCGCTGCAAGCCGGCTCGTAACTTGTCTTCGTTAAAAGGCTCGCGTGCACCATTGCTCTTAACCACCCAGGGCATCACTAGTTCAGCGGTTTCAAAGGTGGTGAAGCGCTCTTCGCAAGTTTGGCACGACCGCCGCCTGCGCACCTGATCGCCCTCAGCGACCAGTCGCGAATCAATTACCTTGGTGTCATCGGCACCACAAAACGGACAATGCATAACCCATTAACCATAAACCGGATGCTTGGCACAAAGATCTAACACTCGGCGCCGAACGGTCTCGATCATGTTGTCGTTTTCAATATCGTCGAGCACATCGCACATCCAGCCCGTTAGAGTCGCGCAGTCGTCCTCGTTAAACCCCCGACGCGTAACCGCTGGCGAACCAATGCGCAAACCCGAGGTGACAAACGGCGACCGCGGATCATTGGGAACGGCGTTCTTATTGACCGTAATATTCGCCCGCCCAAGAGCGGCATCTGCCGCTTTGCCGGTTATTTCCTTGCTAATCAGGTCAAGCAGAAACAAATGATTTTCGGTTCCGCCAGACACAATGTCGTAGCCACGCTCCTGAAACACCCGCGCCATAGTTTGAGCATTGGCCACAACGCGCTTTTGATACGCACGAAACTCATCAGACATCGCTTCTTTAAAGCACACTGCCTTGCCCGCAATAACATGCATCAGCGGCCCACCCTGAGAACCAGGAAACAACGCTGAATTCAGCTTCTTCTCAATATCGGCATTAGCACGAGCGAGAATGATACCGCCGCGCGGACCTGCGAGCGTTTTATGCGTGGTCGAGGTAACAACATCTGCATGAGGAATAGGGCTCGGATATTCACCTGCGGCAACCAGACCGGCAACGTGCGCCATATCCACCATAAAGTAGGCACCTACAGAATCTGCAATCTCTCGAAACCGCTCCCAGTCGAGTTTCCGCGAGTAAGCAGAGAAGCCTGCAATGATCATCTTGGGTTTGTGTTCAGCGGCAAGCTTCGCCACCTCGTCATAATCCACCTCGCCGGTGTCCGCATTGAGCCCGTACTGAACCGCGTTATACAACTTACCTGAAAAATTAGGCGCAGCCCCGTGGGTTAAGTGGCCGCCAGCATCCAGGCTCATGCCCAGGATAGTGTCGCCACCCGAGAGCAACGCAAGAAACACCGCCGCATTCGCTTGCGAACCCGAGTGTGGCTGCACGTTGGCATAGTCGGCGCCAAACAACGCCTTCACTCGCTCGATGGCCAACACCTCTACGTCGTCAACGTATTCACAGCCGCCGTAGTAGCGTTTGCCGGGGTAACCCTCGGCGTACTTGTTGGTGAGCTGGCTCCCCTGCGCCTCCATCACTCTGGCGCTGGTGTAATTTTCCGAGGCAATCAGCTCGACGTGCTCTTCCTGCCGGCGGTTTTCATGTTCAATCGCTGTCCATAGTTCTGTATCAAAGTCAGCGAGACTGGGTTCTGCCATTGTTCGGCGTCCTTAAGGCGAAGTTACCGGGGGATTGTTGGCGCCTATTGTATCCCAGCCCTTGGGGCACTCTACAGTGCAGGTACGCGAGTCTCGCTCATCAAGACTATGAGTCTTCTATGGGAAAGAGGCTTGGCACCGAGCACCAAACCGCCAATAATCGCGCCTGCGTTGCCTCTTAAAATCGCCTGGAAAGGACAAATGGCTCAATACGTTTACACCATGCAGGGTGTTTCCAAGATCGTGCCCCCAAAACGGGTCATTCTGGAAAACATCCATCTAAGCTTCTTTCCTGGCGCCAAGATTGGCGTGCTGGGCCTAAATGGCGCCGGTAAATCGAGCCTGCTGCGCATCATGGCGGGCGAAGACAAAGAATTCGACGGCGAGGCACGACCACAAAAAGACATTCGCGTGGGTTACCTGCCGCAAGAGCCCCAGCTCGATCCAAAGCTTGATGTCCGCGGCAACGTTGAACAGGGCCTTGGCGAAATCATGCAGCTGTTGAATGAATTCAACGCCATCAGCGAGAAATTCGCCGAGCCCATGTCAGATGACGACATGAACGCACTACTTGAACGCCAGGGCGAGTTGCAGGGTGCCATCGATGCAGCAGACGGCTGGGACGTAGACCGCACCCTCGAGATCGCTGCCGATGCCTTGCGTCTGCCTGCGTGGGATGCCTCTATCGACACTCTATCTGGCGGTGAAGCAAGACGCGTAGCGCTGTGTGCGCTGCTGCTCGCTAAACCCGACATGCTGTTGCTCGATGAGCCCACCAACCATCTAGACGCCGAGAGTGTGGCCTGGCTCGAACGCTTTCTCGACACCTTCCCCGGTACTGTGGTGGCCGTCACCCACGATCGCTACTTTCTCGACAACGTTGCGGGTTGGATTCTGGAACTCGACCGTGGTCGCGGCATTCCCTATGAGGGCAACTACTCCGCCTGGCTCGCAACTAAAGACGAACGTCTAGCCACTGAAGCTAATCAGGAAAAAGCCCGCCAACGCGCTATTAAATCTGAGCTCGAGTGGGTGCGCAGCAACGCCAAAGGTCGGCAGTCGAAGAGCAAAGCGCGTCTTGCCCGGTTCGAAGAACTGATGAGCGAAGACAACCAAAAACGCGCAGAAACCACCGAACTCTACATCCCGCCCGGCGAACGTCTGGGCGAGAAGGTCATTCACATTAAGAACCTAAGCAAAGGCTTTGATGATCGACTGCTTATCGACAACATGTCCTGTGAGATACCTCAAGGCGCAATCGTCGGCATCATCGGCGGCAATGGCGCGGGTAAGTCTACGTTCTTTCGCATGCTTACCGGTGAAGAGACGCCAGACAGCGGCTCGATCGAACTCGGCGAGACGGTCGATCTCGCCTACGTCGATCAAAGCCGCGATTCTCTCGATGACAGCAAAACCGTCTGGGAAGAGATTTCCGAAGGTGCTGACATCATGAAGATCGGCAAGTACGAAACCGCCAGCCGCGGCTACGTCAGTCGCTTCAACTTCAAGGGCCCCGATCAGCAAAAGCAGATTGGCTCGCTGTCAGGTGGCGAACGCAATCGCGTGCATCTGGCAAAACTCCTGCGACGTGGGGCGAATGTGCTGCTACTCGATGAGCCCACCAACGATCTCGACGTTGAAACGCTGCGGGCACTGGAAGAGGCGGTTCTCAATTTCCCGGGCACTGTCCTGGTTATTTCGCACGATCGGTGGTTTTTAGATCGCATAGCCACTCATATGCTTGCGTTCGAAGGATCAAGCCACGTCGAGTGGTTTGCAGGCAATTTCAGCGACTACGAAGCCGACCGCAAGCGCCGACTCGGCGACGAAACGGCCCCGTCTCGGCTCGTACACAAACGCATTAGTCGATAACTGCCGGAGCACGCAGGTGTCAAAAAACTCAGTTCATAAAATTCGACCCGGCGAGATTAAAGACTGCACTGCGATCGCAGAACTGCTGCCAGAACTCGCCGCGTTCGACATTCCCGAAGGACGCAACGCCCGCGATCTTTGGGAGGGTGACCTCGAAACCCTCAATCGCTGGCGCGACGGCCAGGAACCTCAGGTGCTGGTGCACGTTGCCGAAGCCACTTCCGGGGCGCAGTCCGGAAAGATCGAGGGCTTCACCATAGTGCGCTTACGAGAAGAGCTGATGAGCCAAGAACCCAGCTCGCATCTGGAAGCCATTGTGGTATCAGAAAGTGCGCGCGGCACAGGCCTCGGCAGACGGCTTTTAGAAAACGCAGAACAACAGGCAAAGTCTGCGGGCGCCCGCACCATCACGCTGCATGTCTTTGGTAACAACGAACGCGCCCGGGCGGTATACCGCAAACTCGGCTACGACGAAGAGCTTATCCGCGACATCAAATACCTTGAGTGAGTTGTCTTGAATGAGCAGGAGCACTCAGACCGCGCAAGCCTTACCTTCGCGCTACTGATCTGCTCTACGGTTGTGGGTCTGGCCGGTACTGACCTGGTGTTACCGGCCATACCTGCGCTGCCACAGTTCTTGCGCGGCAGCATCGAACAAGCCCAGCTCGTGCTTGCCGCCTTTGCGGGTGGATCTGGCATAGGGTTATTGCTATTCGGCGAGCTCGGTGCACGCTTCGACCAGCGGCGCCTGTTGGTTCTGTCGCTTGCGAGCTACGCGCTACTTTCTGCCCTCGCTACTCAAACCGAGACCATCAGCGAGCTCGTCCTACTAAGGTTTTTTCAGGGTTTTTCAGGCTCTGCCGCTGCGGTTTTTGCGCCAGGCATGATTCGAAAGTCTTACGGCGAAACCGGCTCGGTAAAAGCACTCGGGCTGATGGGCAGCATCGAATCTGTGGTGCCGGCACTTGCGCCAGTGCTAGGCGCCTGGCTACTGTTTTATTTCGACTGGCGATCGTCATTTGTTTTGATCACCCTGCTTGCCAGTATTCTTGCAGTTATCTGGTGGCGCTTTCCCAGCCTGCTGCCCAGCGGTAATCCAACCGGCACCCACCCTGGCGGCTACGTCGACTTGCTTCGCAATCTGGTGTTTCAGAAATACGCGCTAAGCATGGCATTTTCTCTGGGTGGCCTTTTGGTGTTCGTTTTTGGAGCACCTACCGTTATTACCCTCACCATGAACGGCACGCTGACAGACTTTGTGGTTATGCAGGTCATAGGCATTGGTTTCTACATAGTCGCGGCTAATACCGCGGGCTCTTTCGCTGAACGCTTTGGTTCCGAACGCATGATCTTGTTGGGCTCGGTGTTGGGTGCTGTGGGCTTTACGATTATTCTTGCCTATGCACTGGGCGGCGGCAGCAACCCCAAACTGCTGTGGGGCGTGTTTGTCATTTCAAACTTTGGTCTCGGGCTGCGCGGACCACCCGGGTTTTACCAGGCCGTGGTGGCCGCGGCAGACAACGATGCACGGGGTGCAGCCCTTGTGCTGCTCTATGTATTGCTTACTGCCGCCCTTGGCACAGCCGTGGTCGCGCCCTTTATTGAGTACGGACTCATCCCTCTCAGCCTCGCAGCAGCCGGCATCAACTGGGCAGCAGTCGCGTTGGTCGCTGGCCTGCGCAAAGCATCAAATTAGGTAATATACCTTTACGTATGTTTTGTGTTCTGGAGGAATCCCGGCGCCGCACTAGAAAAATCGCCAACAGACCCCATGTTAGACTGGCACCAAGACTGCGGCCCACCGCAGCGGACACTTGAAACATCGCCAGGCGCTCAATTCGTCTGGTCCGGGAGGCCCTTATGAGCACATCTACCTTTCAATACCTCGATAGGGCCCTCGGCCAACTGCGCGATCTGGGCCTGATGCCCGAAAAGACCGAGGAAGCACCCATCGTGGCGCTCCTGCAGCGCATCAGTGACATCGATGAAACCAAGGTACTTGCTATCGCCCGCACCTTATCTCAGGCCTCCGTCTTTAACGAGGTCGTTCGTGAGCAGGTCTCCCTCATGAAACTTGGCGAGCGCTACGAAGTGATCACCAAGTCGTTCAACAGCATTCGCGATGATGCCAAGTCGATGGTGAAGCAAGTCGAAGACGGCAAGATCGACACTTTCGAACGCATCGGCAACGTGTGGATGAAAGTTACCCGGGGCGATATCGCCAGCCGTTTCGACACCATCAAGTCCACCTATCTTGAAGTCGCAAAAGATTCCGCTGACCAGATCGAGCGCGAACACACCATCTTAAATGCGTACCAAGATTTCCGCGGCGCCATGAAAGAAGCCGAAATCTACGCCCTCGACGTTATGCGCCAGGCCGAAGATCTATGGGAGGCTGAAAAAGAGAAACTCGACGGGGCCATGACGGCCGTTAACAACTTCACAGGCGATGATCTGGCCGCTCGCGCCAAGCTCGAACTCGCGCGCGACGAACGGCTGCGTGATCTGCAGACGGCGGAAGACCGCTACCAGATCGCCAAAGATCTCTCCGACAATCTAACCGTCAACTACAACACGTCAGAAGTTGTGATGGCCCGATTGATGCAAACCACCTCCGCCAAAGAGCGCGTGTACAAGCAGTCCATCACTTTCTTTGGCACCAACGAGACGGTGCTCACGGCGCTGTCGGCGTCCTTCACCGGTCTCTTCGGCCTGCACGAATCAACCCAGGCGCTCGAGGCCATGAAAGATGGGGTATCTAAGAGCCTGGAAGACCTTGCCGACATTGGCGGCAAAGTACAGGAAGCAGCAGTACGCGCGGGCTACGGCCCCACCATTCGCGCCGAGTCCGTACAAAAACTCGTCGACTCCGTGGTGAACTTCCAGGAACGCTCGACAATGATCATCTCCGAGATGCGGGTGCTATCCACCAAGAACGCGGGCGAAATTCGCGATGCGGTCGAAGAAGGCAAGCAACGGCTTGCGCACCTGGTGAAGTCAGGCGCTACTTTGCCCCCACCGTCTAACAACGCATCCGCCAAGAGCAACACCAGTCTGCGCGACAAACTCAATGGCTAGTTCTCTGCCGGAGTCCGCACCGCTCGACGAACTGATGCAGGCCATGGATGTGGTCGACACCCTTCGCCACAGCGAAGATTTGGTAGCGCGCGAGCTAGATGCAGACGGTCGACGAGATCGACTGATAGATCGCTTGCGCGACATCTACAGTGGCCAGGGCATCGAGGTGTCCGATGCAGTGCTAGAGCAGGGGGTTCAAGCGCTCGAAGAAGACCGCTTTGGTTACACGCCAGCACCCGAGAAGTTCTCAACCCGCCTCGCACGAATGTACATTCGACGCGGCGTCTGGGGCGGCCCGGTCGCCCTGTTGTTCGGCATTATCGCAATATCCATAGCGGGTTACTTGTTCCTGGTAAAAGTACCCGACATGCAGGAAAAGGCCGCACTTCCCGAAAGCCTCGAGAACACTTTCGGACAGATTGTCCAGATATCCAACAGCGACAAGGCGATGAACGAAGCACAGGCAATGCTGACAGATGCACGCGCTGCGATCGACATAAGCGATTACCCCACGGCTAATGGCCATCGGCTAGACATGGAGCGCATGCTCGCCGCTCTGCAGAGCGAGTACGAACTGCGCATTTTGTCTCGTGCAAACGAATCGTCAGGGATATTTCGCATCCCCGCGGTTAACCCAAATGCGCGTAACTACTACCTGATCGTAGAAGCGATCGACAAATCCGGCGAACGCCTACGCCTGCCTATCGAAAGCGAAGAAACTGGCAAAGTGAAGCGCGTAACGCGCTGGGGTTTGCGCGTTGATGAAACTACGTTTGACTCAGTAAAAGCCGACAAAATCGACGACGGCATCATCCAGGGCAACGTGATCGGTCGCAAAGTGCGCGGCAAACTCGTTCCTGACTACATAGTGCCGACCACAGGCGACACTATAACGGAATGGAACTGACAAGCATGCTGAGCGGACGCGACACCCTGCTACAAATCGAACGCACGCTACGCGGCGTGCGTGACGAATCCGATCGTCTGGGTCGCGAGCTTAAGGCAACGGCCGACGAGCTCGCCAGAAACCGCCAACACCAGGCGGCGGCCACCAAACAGCTTGCTCAACTACGATTAACGGAAATTGAGCGCGGTGAGCTCTTCGAGTCGCTCGACAGCGCCGATCGGAGAGCGCAGCAGGCAATCAGCGAGCGCGACAAGGCCTATGTCGATCTCGAACAAGAGCTGGATAAGGCTCGACTCACCCTCGAAACCCTGGAGGCGCGCCGCAAGCTCGAGCACGAAGAAGTCGATCACGCGGCCCAGCGCCTGGCAAACGGTGAAGCCAAGGTTCAGCGCGGGCTAGAAGAAGACCCAAAATTTCAGGCACAGCAAAAGGTTCGCGATGCAACCCAGGTAGCCGACGCCGCAATGCGCAAAACTGAAACCGCTGAGGAAGATCGCAGAGAAAAGGGCAAACCCTTCGAAGCCGACCTGTTGTTCACTTACCTGTGGGAGCGCAAGTACGGCACTAGCGAATACAAATCTCGTCTCCTCACTCGCTGGCTCGACGGTTGGGTAGCCGGACTAATCGACTACCAACAAGCACGCCCTACCTACTTCAACCTGTTGGAAATACCGCGTCGCCTGCGGCAACACGCAGAACGACGGCAGTTAGAGGCAGAACACGAACTTGCCGTTTTGCACACCATGGAGACCAGGGCTATCGCCAGCGGCGGCATCGCTAGCCTGGTTGAGCAGCTGAAAAACGCGGAGCTTGATCAGGACAAGGCCGATGCTCAAATCGAGGACGCAGAGAAGGCGCTGGCAAAGCTCAACGAACAACGCGCCGCTTTTGGTTCAGGCAGCGACCTGTTCATGCAGAAAGGCCTCGCTATTCTCGCTGAAGCGTTACAGAGAAAGGACGCGCGAGGCCTTATTGAACGAGCACACTCCACCTACGATCGACGCGACGATAATCTTGTCGATGAATTGCTGGAACTGCGCGAAACAGATGAGATGCTAGAAGATGAATTAGAAGATCATCGTCGCACTCAAGGCAGCCAAATAAAGCGCCTGCAAGAACTAGAAGACGTTCGCAGACGGTTTAAGCACAAACGCTTCGACGACCTGCGCTCAGGCTTCAGTGACAACAATGCCATCGAGGCAATACTCGGCCAGTTTTTACGTGGTCTGGTGGGTGGTTCCGAGTTATGGCGCGTGTTGCAACGCTTGCAGCGGCACAGAGATGTTGGCGCCTGGCCAGATTTTGGCAGCGGTGGATTCGGCAGACGCCGGTCCAGAGGCCGCGCCTCTACCTGGCATTGGCCGGGCAACACCAGCGGTGGCTGGCGACTCCCCCGCGGCGGTGGGTCTAGATCCAGAGGCGGTAGTTTTGGTCGCGGTGGCATTGGCCGCAGCAGAGGCGGCTTTGGCGGTTTCGGCGGCCGACGCGGCGGATCTAGAGGTGGCGGCGGTGGTGGATTCCGTACCGGCGGCGGCTTTTAGAACGGACTAGCTCGAATACTTCTCTATCAGCCCGAGTAGCAAACCAATCTGCTGATCCCAGGATTCATTGGCTGACGCGTTCCACGCATCACCACTGTTGGCCTGGGTTACCTCTTTGCATGCCGCAAACAAATGCTGATACATCACGGGCGCAGCACCATAGCCTTCGTGATTGGCTACCTCAAACTTGAAATAGACCTCAAGATCAGCCGCGCTCTCATCCATCAGCAAGCCCATCACCTGCTCCATCATCCGTCCGCGCATTAACTCATCGGAGTGCTGCAGAAGTTCTCTGGACGCAGGGCACAGTTCAAAGTAGCGATTAAACGCAAGCTCATAGATATCTGGTGCCGCATTGGCTGCACTCTCTAAAGTTGCGACCAACGGCTGCAGAGAAGTACCCATTGCTTAAGAACTTTCAGACCCATCAAACACATCAAGCACTGCAGCGAGGTTGTGCACGCCTTCAACCAACAGCCCGGGAATAGGTTTTTTCGGCGCGTTAGCTGCCGGCACAATCGCCCGCTTGAAGCCGTGTTTGCGCGCCTCGCTTAAGCGTTGCTCGCCATTAGCCACCGGACGAATCTCGCCAGTGAGGCCTAGCTCACCGAACACAATAAGCTCTTTGCTTAGGGTGCGATTGCGAAAGCTTGAGAGCACGGCAATAAGCGTGGCTAAATCAGCACCCGTCTCGCTAATGCGCACGCCTCCCACCACATTGGCAAAAACATCCTGGTCTGAAAGCGATATTCCGCAGTGTCGGTTAAGCACCGCCAAATGCATGCCCAGGCGCTGTGGATCAAGCCCAACGGCCAGACGTTTTGCGTAACCGCCCTGCCCCTCGTCAACCAGCGCCTGAATTTCAACCAGTAGCGGCCGCGTGCCTTCCCAGGTAACCGTCGCAATGCTGCCAGGCGACATTTTGTCCGGTCGCTGCAAGAATATGGCAGACGGATTAGCGACCTCGCGCATGCCTTTGTCTGTCATGGCAAACACGCCAAGCTCGTTCACCGCGCCAAAACGATTCTTTACGCCGCGTAAAGTGCGATAACGATTGCTGCCGCCAGAATCAAACATCACAAAACAGTCAATCATGTGCTCAAGCACTTTGGGGCCTGCGATATTGCCCTCTTTGGTGACGTGGCCCACCATCACAACTACGGTTCCGGTTTGTTTTGCCA
Organism: uncultured Pseudomonadales bacterium; assembly: GCA_964519335.1. Taxonomy (GTDB): domain Bacteria; phylum Pseudomonadota; class Gammaproteobacteria; order Pseudomonadales; family Azotimanducaceae; genus JALZVT01. The sequence goes on along the minus strand of CAZFIA010000001.1, from coordinate 13,611 downwards.
ATCGGGTGAAAAATGCAGCCGTCTCGCGCACTTGTGTGACCGTACCTGGATGTGAATCAATCGATTCAAGCTGCATCACCTGAATAGAATCAAGCACGAGCATAGCCGGCGGTTTTTTGGATATGAGTTCAGCAATCGCCTCGGCCCGCGTTTCAGCCGCCACCTGCAACTGATCAAGCGGCAATCCAAGTCGGCGCGCACGCATGGCCAACTGTTGCAGACTTTCCTCTCCCGACACATAAAGTACCGATTGTTGCTTGGCAAGCTCGGTGCTCACCTGCAGCAACAGCGTGCTTTTACCAGCGCCGGGGTCACCGCCAAGAAGTACAACGGAACCGGGTACAAAGCCACCACCGAGCACTCGATCGAGCTCAACAATGCCTGATTCGATGCGCGCCATTTCCTGCGCATCTACTTCACCCAGTTTTTTTACTTCAGAGACAGTGCCGGCATAGCCTTGAGCGCCACCACCGGCAGCAACCGGCCCGACGCTTACCCGAGACAGGGTATTCCATGCTGAGCAACTGGCACATTGGCCCTGCCACTGCTTATGTTCTGTACCACAGTCGGTGCAGACGTAGGCGGACTTAACTTTCTTGCTGCGCGCAACCAACGCTCTACCCGCTTCTACTCAAAGTCTTCATAACGCTCATTGGCAAGATTATCGAATTTGGTGAGGTTACCGGTGAACTTGAGTTTCATGCCTCCAATAGGGCCGTTACGCTGCTTGCTCACAATCAGCTCAGCCTTGCCCTTGTCTTCAGACTCGGGGTGATACACCTCATCGCGATAGATAAACAAAATTACATCCGCGTCTTGCTCAATGGCACCCGACTCACGCAGATCACTCATTACCGGCCGCTTGTTCTCCCGGCTTTCGAGCGCCCGATTGAGCTGCGATAGCGCAATCAACGGGCAGTTCATTTCTTTAGCAATCGCTTTCAGCGATCGTGAAATCTCAGATATCTCGTTGGTCCTGTTTTCTGATTTTTCAGAAGAACCCCGCATTAGCTGCATATAGTCGACAACAATTAGCCTGAGCTTGCCACCGGCATCTCGCGCTACTCTGCGTGCGCGCGTTCGTACTTCAATGGGAGATAGTGCCGGCGAATCATCAATAAAGAGCTGCTTGTCTTTGAGCTGACTCACAGCGCTCGTAAATCTCTCCCAGTCTTCATCTTGCAAATCACCGGTACGCATGCGGGTTTGATCAATGCGCCCAAGTGACGAAAGCATGCGCATCACAATCTGATCAGCCGGCTGCTCCATAGAGAAGAACAATACCGCCCCTTCGCCCTCTGACATCACCGCGTGTTCCGCAATGTTTATCGACAGCGCCGTCTTTCCCATCGATGGTCGCGCCGCAATGATGACCAGATCTGACATCTGCAAACCCGCCGTCATCCGATCGAGATCTACAAAGCCGGTTTCGAGACCGGTAATGGGTTTGCGGCTCGTAAACAGGGTTTCAACTTTCTTAACGGCTGCCGCTAGTAGCGGAATGACAGGCTGAGGCCCGCCCTCTTTCATATCACCTTCGCCGATCCGAAAAATCTCGGCTTCAGCGCTACTGACCAGATCGGCGGTAGTTTGGCCATCGGGATTAAAGGCCGACTCTGCAATGCGGTTCGCCGCGCCCAAAAGCTGTCGGAGCGTGGAGCGCTCCCGCACAATTTTCGCGTAAGCAACAACGTTAGCTGCCCCCGGCGTTTCTTCGGCGATCTCCGCAATGTAGATGGCGCTGCCCGCCTTCTCTAGTTGACCGCTGTGTTGTAACCGGGTGCTAACAGTCACCACGTCCAAGGGCTGATTGTCTTCGAAAAGTTTGCGCATCGCATCAAATATGAGTTGATGCTGCGGTCGATAGAAGTCGGTGCTTGCGACCACTTCATCGACGCTATCCCACCGTCCGTTATCGAGCATCACGCCGCCCAACACAGCGCGTTCGGCTTCGAGCGAGTGCGGAGGAACTTTCAGGTTCTTTAGCGTACGAGCACCGCTGCCCCAGTTAATTGTAGGGTTGGCGGTGCTAGAAAGGTCGGGGCCGGTCGATGAAAACTCGGCCGGCGGCGCTGCGGGCGCGCCGTCCATTTTTTCGAATTCTGTGGGCTCTGAATCAGTGGGCTCAAAATCAGCGGCCTCATACTCTTCAAAGTCTGCTGGCAACTCACGGTCTTCGAGGGGCACCTCTTCCACCTCCGGTGGCCCTGCTTCCACCTCCGGTGGCCCTGCTTCCACCTCCGGTGACCCTTGATTGTCCAGGAA
>CAZFIA010000001.1:0-11246 GCA_964519335.1 uncultured Pseudomonadales bacterium | reverse complement strand
CTTCCACCTCCGGTGGCCCTGCTTCCACCTCCGGTGACCCTTGATTGTCCAGGAACTCCTGACCCTGTGCAGACGGTGTCTCAGGCACCTGTATGTCACCGAGATCGCTATGCTCTGAGTCAGACGAAGAGTTTGATTTACCTTCATCAGGCTCGGGAACAGCGGAGTCTTCTGGCGGATCGGTAGTTTCTGACATCAGTCTGGGTGGTCTGGCCGGTTTGCCAGATTGGCGCTAGTGACTGGGAATTACAAGCGGTATTGAGGCGGTGGACAAGGCAGTGCAATAGCGCCTGTGGATAAGTCCCGGCAAGCCCGGGACTTGTGACTCAGGTTGGCAGGTTGCCTATTCGGAAACCACCGTTACCTTTACGTCCACTAACAACTCGGCCTCTAGCTGAATCGCCACGTTGTATTCACCTACCTCGCGAATCGCGCCTTCGGGCATGCGCACTTCGGCCTTAACCACTTCCAGGTTCTTGGCGATCAAAGCGTCGGCGATTTCCTGCGTACCCACACTGCCATAGAGCTTACCTTCTTCGGCAGATCGCGCGACGATGGTGATTTCCTGGTCGGTGAGTGCCGCTGCGCGCTGCTCGGCAGCGCTACGACGCTTAAGTGCTGCAGCTTCAAGCTCAGCGCGCCGCTCTTCAAAACCCTTACGATTTTCTTCGGTTGCGCGCACAGCGCGGCCCTGAGGGATAAGAAAGTTGCGTGCAAATCCGCTCTTAACTACAACCTCATCACCGAGGTCGCCTAGCTTGCCAATCGGCTCTAGCAAAATAACATTCATAACGCTCTCCCCGACCTATTCGTGCTGATCGGTGTATGGCAGCAGCGCTAGAAACCGAGCGCGCTTTACCGCAGTCGCCAGCTGGCGTTGATACTTTGCTTTGGTGCCCGTAATCCGACTCGGCACTATCTTGCCGGTCTCGGTTACATACTGCTGCAGAATGTCGAGATCTTTGTAATCAATCTCCTTAATACCTTCTGCGGTGAAGCGGCAATACTTCTTGCGTCGAAAATGTCTAGCCATTACTCACCTTCCTCTTGCACAGCGGATGTTGTTTCGGGCTCCGAATTGAAGTCAGCAGGAGGTTCAAGATCTTCAGCGCCTACTGTCGGCTCACCTTCAGCATCGTTTACCCCCTCTACGACGCCTTCACCTTCCGCTCCAGGAGTAGCCGCTGCAGCTCGAGCGGCGAGCTCTTCTTCGCGTCGCTTATCGCGCTCGCGATCCTTCTCCTGCTCTTTAAGCTCTTCTTCGTAAATCTTCGAATTGCCCGTTACGGCCTCGTCGCGCTTCACGATCATGTTGCGCAACACGGCATCGTTAAACCGAAACGCACTCTCAAGCTCAGCAAGCACCTCACCATTCACCTCAATATTCATAAGGATGTAGTGGGCTTTATGGATCTTGAGAATGGGGTAAGCGAGCTGCCGTCGACCCCAGTCTTCGGTTCGATGAACTTGACCGCCGCCACGTTGAATGAGGCCAGCGTAGCGTTCCACCATGCCCGGTACCTGATCCGACTGATCAGGGTGCACGAGGAACACGACTTCGTAATGTCGCATAACTTGCTCCTTATGGGTTTGGCCTCTGACCGGCGGGCTGCCGACAGTAGACCGAGGAGTTATTTGGGTGGGGGATAATAGGGGGTTCCGTAAGGCTAGGCAAGGCGCCTCAATCCCCCTCAATCCCCTGGGCGGATTGCCAACAGTTTGCCGTCGCCAGATAGTAGCTATCGCGCATATTCGCGCCCGTCCGGCTCGATGCCCGGCGGTTCAGATTCTCTACAACCGGGCGCATCCGATCGCAAAAAGCAGCCCCTGAGCCAAGCGCCTCAAAACGACCCATCAGCCGGGCCAGGGCAATGGAATCTTCGCTTGTGCCTTTCGATGCTTCCAGGCACACGCTCAATATCGATTCTTCGTTACAAAACGTGGCTACGAGATTTGCGGTCGACCCTATATGACTAATTAGTACCTCTAATTCACCTTTTACCAAATCGAGTCTAAGCCGCGCAGATTCTTCACTACTCAACCTTTGCGCCTCACTATCAGATCGAATGACATCGAGTTCCCTCTGCGCGGTAGCGAGATCCCGAGCCAGCTCCAACCCAGAATCTCGTTCGCTATCAAACGAAAACCAGAAGTACGCAGCACAACCCGCGAACGCGAAGGTAAGCACAACCGCTGCAGGGTTCAGTAAGGAGAGCAAGAAGGAATGCAGGCGAGAGGTTGGCTTCTTCTGTGACGATTGACAGAAAGGGCAAACCATTGCCCGTTGATCTATCGGCTGGAAACAGCGCAGACAGTCCTTATGTTCGACGATTTGAAATTCAGCAGCCATGTCACCAGGTTCGCGGCTTTGCTTGCCAACCACGATATCAGCAACCCTTCGCCAGTTACACAATGCAAGGCACATAGACAACCGCATGCGCTAGGATAGGTGTGACCAGACTAAATAGATGCGCTACACATTGGCCCAACACATCGCCCTAACCTCGCTTGTCGTCGCAGACTACGATGAAGCAATCGACTTCTTCGTCACTAAGCTGAACTTTCAGCTCCTCGCAGACCAGCCTATTCCTGAAGAACAGAAACGCTGGGTTGTAGTTTCACCTTCTCAAACAGCAGGAGCACAGCTAGTACTCGCGCAAGCAAAAACCGACACTGAGCGACTGAGCATCGGCAACCAAACAGGCGGGCGCGTATTTCTGTTCTTGCACACCGATGACTTCTGGAAAGACTACAAGGCCTATAAATCGAAAGGCGTAGAGTTCATAGAAAAGCCACGCGAAGAGTCTTACGGCACAGTGGCTGTATTCAAAGATCTGTACGGCAATCTCTGGGATCTGCTGGAACTAAGCGACTAAGGAGGGCCTCTACTTCGTTATGATCTGATAAACGCCGCTAACCCTTGCGATGCGTTCTTCACCCCGAACAAGATAGGCATTGGCAAAGGCCATACGCTTGCCGGCGCGCTGAACGTCAACATGCACCTCTACCCAATTGCCTACCCTCGCCGTCCCCGCGAAATCGATCGACATACTGACGGTCGCCATCCCAACTCCGGGGATCGGAGCCCCTTCAGAATCTTCAAACGCTCCATTCTCAAGAAACAAACGCCCAACGTTCTGGCCAAGCGCAATGTCGGCAACCGCGCAAACCATTGCGCCGTGCAGACGGCCTCTGCTGTTGCAGTGTTGCTCCTCAATCAATAACCCAAGAAACGTCTGATCCTCTGCAACCCTTCTATACAGGGGGCCGACATGCAAAATGAACGGGCTTGTGGTTTCCATAGGTTCGAAACCGCGAGCTATGCTATCCATGTTTCTGCTCACCCGACGAATCTGTCCCTCGTGCTTTCTCTCGCATCAGCAGAAACAGCGGCAGCCCAAAGGATGGGCCTACGAGGTAAGTGCCCACAAGAGGTGCTGTTACGCTACCCATCTTTAAGCGATAGCCTTCCGTGCGAACAAAGGCCCCCACAACGATCGCGGTAACAATGACATCCACCCATCCCATTGAAGACAGCCCATTAGCAAAGATGTCCCTCGCTATATCACCGAGACCGTTGGTTCTTTCATCGAAAAACCAGGAGATCAGCGCCATGTACGGAAGCACAAAGCCAACCACACACATCACCGCATAGAACCGAACCATAAGGCCTCCTTCCCTAGTCGCGGGGTATAGTTCTAGCTGACTAAAACAACGGCTACTCAAAATTGCAACGCATTCTCATCATTGGTGCGCTTCTCCTTTCTTTAACCAGTTGCAGTAAAGAAATCGAGACCGCCTCAGTCGACATAATTGTTCGAGATATCGAGCCCGGTCAGTGGGGCCACTACGGCGGCGACCTAAGCGGCACGCGCTACGTAGCAAAATCCACGATAACACCCGCAAACGTAGCTAATCTCGAGCAAGCGTGGGTCTATCGAACCGGCGATGCGATCGACGCCGTTCACGGCAAGGTGTCAAATTTCAAAGCCACTCCCATCCTCTTCGCCGGCAAACTGATCTTCTCTACGGGCCTAAATAGAGTCCACGCAATAGACCCACAATCCGGAGAGTTGCATTGGAAATACGACCCGGAACTAGATCTGGATATCTCTTACTCAGAACAATTCACCTCACGTGGAGTTAGCGCCTGGTCTGATCCATCTTTAACCCTGAACGAAGCCTGTGCCAACCGAATTTATCTCGGAACTCTTGATTCACGATTAATCGCGCTAGACGCCCACACCGGAACCCCGTGCAAAGAGTTCGGCAGTGCAGGAACAATAGATCTATCAACGGGTGCAAACCTTGGATTCTTTGATCGGCGCTTTCGATCCGGTGAATACGCCGTAACCTCCCCGCCTCTGGTTGCCAACAACGTCGTTGTCGTAGGCTCTTCGATAGGAGACAACGGCAAAACAAATCTGGAATCTGGCGTCGTACGTGGCTTCGATGCACGAACCGGCGCAGAACTCTGGCAATGGGATCCGATCCCACGAAAGAAAAGTCGTGCAGAGAGCTCAAGCTGGGAAGACGAGAGCTGGGCGGTTACAGGGGCAGCCAACGTTTGGAGCACAATGACTGCAGACGAGGCGCTCAACCTGGTTTACCTCCCTACCACTTCACCATCGCCCGACTTTTATGGCGGTAAGCGGCTTGGCGACAATAAGTACGCAAACTCTATTGTTGCGCTCGACCTCACCACCGGCCAACCAAAGTGGGCCTATCAAACCATCAAGCATGACTTATGGGACTATGACCTGGCGGCGCAGCCCATGCTGGTAGACGCAGTGATAAACGGTGAACCTAAATCCCTCATCATCCAGGCTGGTAAAAACGCCTTCATCTATTTTCTCGATCGAACAAATGGCGAACCCATATTTGAAGTCGAAGAAAGATCAGTTCCAACATCAAAGGTACCGGGTGAACGCACGGCCAGCACCCAGAGCTTTCCGGCCCTGCGACTGCACCCAGAGCCAAAGGCTTCACCTCCTATCTTTCAGATTTCAGAAAAGCACGTAACCCTGTGCGAACGAATGCTGAAAAACGCGAATTTTGAGGGAATATTCACGCCACCAGGACTAGACGCCACCCTCTTATACCCGGGCAATCCAGGCGGAGTTAACTGGGGTTCAATGGCTTCGCACAAATCAGCTTCCCTCGGCTTTGTGGTCGTAAATCGTTGGCCCACTGTAGTGCAGCTGCTGCCGAGAGCTATCTTCAACGACCGTGCAGACTCAGGGACTGTCAACGGAGTACCCGCCGAATATACGGAACAAAGAGGCACGCCCTACGGCATGGTTCGGTTCGACGCCTACAACCCAGACGAGTTCGCCCCCTGTCTTGAGGGCCCCTGGTCAACGTTGGTGGCGATCGATTTGGCTACGGGTACCAAGAAATGGGAAACACCCGCCGGAGTGCTGCCAAAGTTTGCGAACCACTCGCAAGCAGCAAACTGGGGCAGCCCACTGAATCTCGGCGGCCCAATGGTTACTCGCGGTGGCGTCGTCTTTTTGGCCACTCACTTCGATGCAAAAATTCACGGCTTCAACGCACATTCTGGCGCTTTACTCTGGTCGAACGCTCTGCCTGCCCAGCCACAGGCAACCCCAATGTCGTATTCCCTAAACGAAATAGACCACGTTGTTGTCACTGCTGGCGGCTGGGATGCTGTAGATAAAAAGGCACGCGGAGACTACGTCGTTGCCTTCCGATTATCTGCAGCGAAATAGAATAATGTCCAACTCAGTGCAACATCCAACTCACTACACGCAACCATACATATTGGTTTGGAGATAAACGGTGAACAACAAACTAAGCTATTGGACTGCCTTACTCCTTGGATTGATCATGCTCGGCAACGGCGTCTTCATGACGATTGCCCCAGAAAGCTGGTACTGGTTGGTACCCGGCGTCCCAGACCGAGGGCCCTTCAACCAGCACTTCGTTAGGGATATCGGCTTTATCTACGCCCTGTCAGGTGCAGCCTTTATCTACGGCGCGATTTACACAAAACACCAGCTTATGCTCTGGCTGGCTCCAACGGCCTGGCTGGCATTTCATGCGGTCTTTCATATCTGGGAAGTAGTGGTGGGTATCTGCGGGCCAGAATCTCTCATAGAAGATTTTGGTGGCGTCACATTACCCGCACTCTTAGGGGTGGGCCTACTCGTCTCACACTCCAGAAGCCAACACAGTGAGTAAATCCATTGCTGTTGCTCTGCTTTTGGTTACCGGGTTATTACTCGGCGTAGCGGCGGCTCTCATCGCTCCTAAGCCAGAAGCAAAACAAACAATAGAATGGTTAGACAACCCAAGAAGTTTGGCTGACTTTAGTCTTGTAAGTGAAACTGGAGATTTCGGGAGCCAGTCATTGTTGGGGCACTGGACTATCCTGTTGTTCGGTTTTCTTCATTGCCCCGACATATGCCCTACAAGTTTGTCTGAACTCGCAACTGTTGCGAGTCGCCTGGCTGAGATACCTATCGACGAAGAAGTAGGCTACGTTTTCGTTTCAGTCGACCCAGGTAGAGACACGCCAAACCAGATTGGCCACTACGTTCGGAGCTTTAGTCCTTCAATCAAAGGAGTAACAGGCACAGATGAGCAGTTGCAGATATTGGCGAGCAATCTAGGCATCCAATTCAAAGTTTCCACTGACGCCGATAACTACAGTGTTTCCCACTCAATCACCTACTCGATAATCGATCCCAACGGCAACTTGCGCGCAAGATTTCGGCCCGGAGTTAGTGTGGCTGAACTGGTCGAAAACCTCGTGCCTCATCTACTGTAATGCGCTTCTCTAAAAAGCCTACGTAGAATCGCCGTCACCCGTCGCCGTGGTTTCAAAACAAGGTAGGTCATCGAAAATCACTTCCCAATCAGGATTTGAACGCACCCACCAATGAGAATCGGGGGCCGGTACATAACCCTCATCAATCGACCCAAGCGCTATGCCTCTCAACGCCGGCGAGTCGCTAGGCTCAAACCACAGCGGCGACCCACAATCGCCGCAAAAAGCGCGCAAACCACCCAATCCCGCGTCGTACTTAACAACCTCGGTTTCTTCCAGTACCAACGAGTAATCGTCGGTTCGGGCCACTCCCCAGGCCGATCGTGCAGTTCCAGAGAATTTGCGGCAGTTAACGCAGTGGCAGTAGCGATTCATCGAAACAGGACCATTCACCTCAAAACAGATGCCGCCGCAACCGCAGCTACCCTTGATCATTTTCTATATCCCATTCCGATGTAACCAACGCTATGATAAACGAACAAAGAAAAGTTGAGTCATGCCTTGTCACCATTAACTACCAGATCCTATCAAGACAGCGACCTTGAGGGTGTTGTCTTATTGTGGGCGGAGGTTTTTCCAAACGAACCGCCCTGGAATGAATCACACGCTTTGATCGCCAGAAAATTGAGCATTCAACCTGAACTGTTTTTCGTTTGTCTTGCCGACGGCCGAATCGTAGGTACGACCATTGCCGGTTTTGACGGCGTGAGGGGATGGGTACACAAAGTCGCAACGGCACCATCCCACCGCAGATATGGTATCGCTCGTGTCTTGATGCAAACCGCCGAGAAAGCTCTGGCAGACCTGGGCTGCACAAAAATTAATCTTCAGGTAAGAGCCGGCAACGACAGCGCTGTCGAGTTCTATCGTGACGCCGGCTATCTTACCGAAGACAGAGTGAGTATGACTAAACATATAGGAGCCGCTCGGCCTGACGATCAACTGATCTAACTGGCTGCTGCCACCCGGCTGAGCGCATCCCGCACAATCAGGATATGAAACGGAAGGATTGCAGCAAGATACAGACGGCCGCCGATGTTGTTCGGGTGTACCCAGGTTGCCAAATACACGTGCTGTTCCTTCTGCATCACGCTGATCCGAAAATTCAGATGCTTGTCATCAAACCCAAGAATTAGCTCGTCCTCAGATTCGATATCTATCGGAAACATCCCCGCGCTCTCAATATCTTCTGAAATGGCAGTAGTAAGCCCCCACGGGCTAACCAGGAGATTCCGCAGCTTCATCAACGCGGCAGCCCAGGCAGGCGGATCGAATGCGACCTCTGCAGCAGCTCGCGCTGACAGTTCAGATTCAACACAGTAACAATCAAGAAAATCTGAAGACTCAAAGTGTGAATGCAGATTGCTGCTCGCGGGAAGCGACGTCTTGGTTACCTTTTTCATCACACAGCAATCCTACACTACTCCAATCACTCGCCACGAAGGCCCGTTGCACCCCTTCAGCCGCGTTTTACTTGAGTGGCGGCAAAGTGGCGGGCTATGAACGTAGACATATCTGATTGAAGGCTCATCATTAACTCAGATAACTACAGGAACCAGCTATGCAACTCGACACAACCTGGATACGACAACAGAGAGAACAAAACGCCTGGAGCCAGGAGTATCTTGCCCAGGCTTCGGGATTAGGTCTGCGAACCATCCAACGAATTGAATCGAGTGGCGTGGCGTCCGCAGAATCCGCCCTGGCAATCGCTGCTGTATTCGAAGTTTCGGTGTTAGAGATCACCGCAAAAAGGGAAGCACCCACCAAACAACGACGACTCCCGCGCCTTGCGCTGGTAACGGCACTCCTATCAAGCTGTTTTGTGGCCCTGTTTATCGTACGCGCAGCCGTCGCTGAACAAATCGAACTCGCGATCGGAGTGAGTGTTGACGGCGCAGAAATAGAGCAGCAATCTATGCTCATTCGAGAAGGAAACACCACCGCGCAGAAGTTCGGCAACAAGGTTCAAACAGTTGTAACCCCAGAGACCATAGAGATCGCTGGAAAAGAGGTACTCGCAATTTCGCTGCGCATATTCCAAGAAACTTCCACCGGCGAACAAATGCTAATTGAGTCTCCTGAGCTTCTGTTTCAAGACGGTGCAAACTGGGAAATCAACGTTCACAATACGCCGACGGGAAAGTCATACCGGCTACTGGTACAAGCTCACGAGGTATCTGGTTAACACGCTCATGCAAAACGTATCCCGGGTTGCGGCTTACGGGCTAATTCTACGCAACAACAAAATTCTTCTGTGCAGGCTCTCCGCAAAGCTACCCAAATTGGAGGGTCAATGGACACTACCAGGCGGAGGTATCGAGTTTGGCGAATCCCCAGAACAAGCTGTTATTCGCGAAGTGCAAGAAGAGACCGGATTAACCGTACGCACCCTTCAGCTCGCTGACGTTGACTCTCATATCGTAGAGGCTGACGGCCGCACATTTCATGCGATCAGAATTCTCTATCACGCGGAGTACCTTGGCGGAGTGTTAGCGTACGAGATAGATGGCACAACCGATATGTGCGATTGGTTTACCCTGGAAGATGCGAAGAAACTAAAGCTCGTAGAGCTTGCCAGACTTGGATTAACCCACGCCTTTCCAGAATAGAAACTCCATAAAGTAACTGCAACTATCGAGCATCAACGACATTCCAATCCGAAGCATGAGCCCATTCTTCCGCCGCATTGAGAATCACCGCAATAAGCGGGTCTTTAAGCTGAACATAGGGCCCCGAACCGTCTGTGGTAGCAAGGTGTCCCACCACTTCTGCAAGTTGAAGCTTGAGCTGTCCGTAGGCTTCTTTGTGCAAAGCGTGTTCGCGCAGAAAATCCCGAAACAGCAACGCAATGCGTTCATTAGCGCGCCCAGCTTCCCTTACGTGGATATGAGCGTATCGCCTGCCGTCCCGCATAACTTGAAGAAAGTGTTTTCTCCAATCCGCCTCCTCGCCGCTGTATCCCAAGGGCGGAAAATCAAGATTATTCTCGACAATATGATGGAAGCTATCTGGTAGCGAATCGAAACTACCCACCACATTCAGTTCTTCCACAGAAACCTGAATATCGATTATGGGTTTCGCAACCAGTCCTGAGATGGCGGTAGAACCGACATGCGAAATCGCCAGGGCTTTGCCCTGAAACACTCCCTCTAGACTGCCCCGGAGCTCCTGAAAATCATCGAGCCACGACTCTTGATGTGCCAAAACCTGAAGCATCGCGAACCTCCACCAGATTTCGATTCATATTCTACGTTGCACAGGCTATTAAAACTTAGTATCAAGACACTCTCTACCTGGGAGCAAGTTACATCGCAATCTCAAACGACATTCATTTGGTTGGCAGTATCCCGTATGAATCTTCCTCGGAAGTTTTCGATCAAGTAAGCAAACAGCTAGGCAGCCATCTGTGCAAGATTCCCGACGGAGAAACCGGTGAGCGATCCAACTGGGTGGCCTGGCAGCTACCGAAGGTTCTAAGCAACCCGAACCTCATCCAACAACAGTCGACGGATAACAAGTACACCCAGACCCCAAGAGTCACTCTTGCCCCAGGATCAAAAGCAGAATCACTAACACTAGAAGATCTGGGTTACGCAAGCTCAGCGCTTGAGTCCTATGAACAGTTCTCCGCTATGCAGAACGATGGTGCAATCCCGCAGCACTGCCGCTTTCAAGTGTGTCTACCAACACCCGTAGCCGTCACCCATTTGTACATTGATCAGGATGTACAGGCGGATTTTGAACGGGCCTACGAGCAAGCGCTGCTTGAAGAGCTGAGCCTTATCTGTAAGTCGATCCCCAACACTAAACTGTCGATTCAATGGGACACCGCCGTGGAGTTTGCTCTACTGGAAGGCGTTATGCCGACCTACATGACCGAGCCTATGAAGGAAATATCCGCACGACTACTACGTTTGGCGGCTGCAGTTCCGCCAGAAGCAGAAATGGGCTTTCATCTCTGCTACGGCGATTCAGGCCACAAACACTTTTGTGAACCCAAAGACATGTCCATTTTGGTGGAGGTAGCCAACGCGGTAACCAGTGGTAGTACGCGGGCAATAGATTGGATACACATGCCGGTGCCACTGAGCCGCGATGACGCGGCCTACTTCGCTCCCTTAAAGGGCCTCAAGAAAAGCGCTTCTACTCGACTGTTTCTGGGCCTTATCCACATGTCCGACGGAATTGAAGGAGCTATCAGAAGAATCAATGCGGCAAAACACTACTGTCCAGATTTCGGTGTGGCAACAGAATGCGGTTTCGGACGGCGGCCAAAAGATTCTCTTGAAGAGCTTATGGGTATTCATAAGTTAGCGCTTGCATCACTCTAGCGAGCTATTCCAATGCAAATTTCGGCATAAAGGGTAGGTCCGTGCTGCCATAGTCAACGCCCATCTGCGAAAGCATCGCCGTAACCTGACCTCGATGATGTATCGCGTGGTTAAACATG